>NZ_CP098478.1:907776-1210368 GCF_023702675.1 Acinetobacter sp. C26M | reverse complement strand
CAGGGGTATAGTGCCTTACGTGCCGTCGAACTCCCTTTGACCTCACTTGCAGATGACGTTGAACGAACCAAAAAAATGATTGCCCAAGTGGATGGTGATGTACTTTTGGTGGGTCATTCTTACGGTGGAGCAGTGATTACAGAAGCTGGCAATCATCCAAATGTCGTGGGTTTGGTTTATATTGCTGCCTTTGCACCAGATAGTAATGAAAGTCCTGGTGCAATTACGCAACAACATCTACCTGTTGCAGCTCCTAACCTAGAACCAGACAGTGATGGTTATCTTTGGTTAAAAGTTGATAAGTTTCACGAAAGTTTCTGTCAGGACCTCGGTCAAGATGAAGGCTTTGCAATGGGTGTCACTCAAAAAGCACCTTTAGCAAGCACCTTTGGGGATAACATTTCTACCCCAGCTTGGAAAACAAAACCCTCTTGGTATCAAATTTCAACTCAAGATCGAATGATCAGTCCAGAAAACCAAGCGGTGATGTCTGATCGTTTAAATGCTAAAAAAGTAATTTCTTTAAACGCAAGTCATGCTTCATTGGCCTCACAACCGAAAGAAGTAACTGCCTTAATTACTGAAGCTGCTACATATTTGGCAAAATAAATATACGCTCGACCCAATAGGGAATAATGTTATTCCCTATTTGTCTGTCTTAACTCTGCTTCAACAAGACACAGAAATTGCTGCTTATAAAACATATTCCCAGATAATGTAGCCTAGACCAAATCCGAGGAATGCATACAGTGTAATGATGAAGAACACAAAACTGGCATTATTCTTTTTTTTCAAAAAACTCATATCGGCACCTTTGGCTTTGCTCAACTCATGTTGTTATAGTGCAATAAGATACAGAATAAAAAAAGACACAGAATTTTCTAAAAAAAATATAACAGATAAGCATGGAACAATTGGAACTGTTATGAAAACAGCCCCAAATATATTTGCTACATTCATCACAGCATGATCATCAATATATTTAGGACTGTTCGATCTTAACGTCAATATGCTAAAACGATCAGGTTTTCAAATGCGGATTATCCAATGGCAGTTCCTTATCTAAATGTGCATCAAAAATATCCGTCAACATACTGTCATAACGTTTAGCGTTGTATTGTACAAGTGACTCTGCCTCAGCAGTTGTAATGAAACCTGTCTCAATCGCATCAGTAATATGTTCCTCAAAGGTCAAACCACTAAACTGATCTTTCGATTCTGCTTTTTTAAACTTATTCCACAACGGTTGTAGTTGTAGTAAAGCCTGAAAAGCAGATTCCATACGTCCCATCACATCGTTAGCATCGGTGTTGTAGTAAACATGTTGCTTCAACTGATCACGGAATGCATGTTCTTGCATGATTAACTGAGCCACTTCTTGCTTCAATTGATCTGATGGTGCTGCAATTGGACGGCCAAATGGGAAGCACAGGAATTTGACCATACACGCAGCAAGTTTCATCGGGAAATTGTCATAGAAGCCAAAGAACGCTTCTTGCACTTGATATAAAGCTTTATTGAGGGCCAATTCTGCATGTTTTCGTTCGGCCTCAGTTCTTTGACCATGCTCATAATATTTCAAAATTGCTGTAGCAATAAATAAGTTCGCATGGATATCAGCCAACCGACCAGACAGCATTTCTTTACGTTTTAAATCACCTGCTAAAATTCCAAGTGCCATATCCGCAGTTAATGCAAAATCAGCACTGAAACGGTTAATCTTGCTGTAATACGCTTTAGAAAAATCATCCGCTTGTTGAGAGCCTTGATCTGAACCACCGGTAATCGAATATGCCGCTGCTCTGGCCGCACGATTAAAGGTATAAGCCAGATGTTTAAACAGTAATGGAGAAAAAGCTTTGAAAGCAGATGCCTTATCTTCCGATTGTAATAGCTGTAATTCTTCAAATAGATAAGGGTGACAACGCATTGACCCCTGACCAAAAATCATCAATGAGCGGGTCAGAATATTGGCCCCTTCTACCGTAATCGCCACAGGAATAGATTGATAAGTCAGTGCAAGGAAGTTACGTGGACCTAATTGAATCGCTCGCCCACCCACCACATCCATACCGTGATTCACCACTTTACGCATGGTTTCAGTAGCATAGTATTTTGCCATTGCTGTCATCACCGCAGGCGTTCCACCTTGGTTTAAACCACAGGTCACCAGATAACGAAATGATTCCAACATATAGGCATCACTGGCGATATCACTGGTCGCCTCTTGTACCCCTTCAAAATGCCCAACCGAGATTTTGAATTGTTGGCGAACACTGGCAAATGCACCGACCAACAGGTAGCTCATTTCTCCTCCAGCCGTTGCCAAAGCAGGCAGTGAAATACCTCGGCCCACGCCTAGACATTCCATCAGCATACGCCAACCTTTACCTGCATTTTGCTGCCCACCAATAATCCAGTCCAATGGAATAAAGACATCACTGCCCTCAACCGTACCATTCATAAACGGTGCACCAGGATTATGTCGAGGGCCGATCTGAATGCCTTCATGGTCAGCAGGAATCAAAGCACAGGTAATGCCATATTCCACTTTATTTTTATCACCAAGTAAGCCATCTGGATCATAGAGCTTAAACGCCAAACCAATCACGGTGGCAATCGGTGCAAGGGTAATCCAACGCTTGGAGAAATTCATTTTTAGACCTAGAACTTCTTGGTCTTGGTACTGCCCATAACAAACTACACCCGTATCAGGTATTGCACCTGCATCCGAACCTGCTTCAGGGCTGGTCAAACCAAAACAAGGAACTTCTGTGCCCTTTGCCAGTCCGGGCAGATAGCGTTGCTTTTGCTCTTCCGTTCCATAGTGCAGCAGCAACTCACCTGGCCCAAGCGAGTTCGGCACCATACAACTGACGGCAGCAGTTAAGGAACGAGACGCAATTTTGCTCATAATACGACTTTGCGCAAACGGGGTAAATTGCTTACCGCCAAATGATTTAGGAATAATCAAACCTAAAAAGCCGTTGTCTTTAATAAATTGCCAAACCTCTGGCGGTAGGTCTTTTTCTTGGTGATGAATCTGCCATTCATCTAACATGAAACAGAGCTGTTGTACTTCATGATCTAAAAATGCCTGTTCTTCTGCTGATAAAGTTGGATAAGGATATTGATCAAACTTTTCCCAATCAGGTGCCCCCATAAATAGCTCTTTTTCCCACCAACTGGTCCCCGCTTCCAAGGCTTCTCTTTCGGTGATGCTCATACTCGGCATTGCTTTTGAGAGAATATTAAACGCAGGTCGACTCACCAAAGCATCACGTAAAGGTGCAATCAAAACAATCACACTCGCGAGAATAATCGGGATGCCCAGTAACAGACTCCACGGTGTGATCAACACACTACAGAGAATCGCAGCGACAATGGAAACAACACAGCCAACAGTTCGATTGGCTTCAAAATAAAAAACAGCCCATACCACAACTAACTGAATCAATAGGCCAAGCAATATCAATAATACAATCATATTTGCTCCGTTATCTCAGATTGGGATGAAGATGAAATAAGAAAGATCTAAATTAAATTATGATGAACGTCTTTCTTTAATAAAAACGGCTATTTTTTATTCTACATATCGAAGTGCTATTTGCTTGATTAACTACTAAAATTTACACAAAGGCATTCAGATGATACTGAAAAATAAAAATCATGAGCTGAATAGAATACCGCTCTAAAAAATTGGAATCCGTCTCCTCAAAAATCCAAAAATAAAATCATCAATCATGATTCTTTTTAACCTTACAAAGCAAAAAATAACCCAAGCAATATCTTTCGAATTTAATAAATAAATTGCAGCGATCCAAACGCCATTCAAATTGAATATGAATAGCTGCAATGATTGATAATGCCACTCAATTTAAGATGAAAAATTCATCCCACCACCCAATGCAGCCACCAATTGCGCTGAATTTTTGAGATGCAATTGCTGTAATTCCAATAAGCGTTCTTCTGCGCTCAAACGCAGATTCTGTGCTGTCGCGACTTCTAAATAGCTGACCAAACCAGCTTGATAACGTTGCTTGGCAACCCGTTCATTTTCAATCGACAGCTTAAGCAGTTGCTGTTGCGCTGCGATCTGCTGCTGGAAATGACCTGCTTGCAGCAAACCATCCTCCACCTCTTTCCAACCTGTTAAAACAGAATGCTTATAAGCTGCAAGCTTTTCATCGTAATTGGCTTGAGCCTGTTGAATATCAGCCTGTCGTTTTCCCCCATCAAACAATGTGCCTAAGACTTTTGCACCCATTGACCATGCAGTATTGGGTGACTGCAATAAGGTATGGAAAACCTGACTATTGGCACTGCTATCCAAGCTGATGATCAAATCAGGTAACCAAGCAGTCTGAGCTAAGCCTAATTGCGCATGTGTGAATGCTAATTCGCGTTCGCTACGAATTACATCGGGACGTTGTGCCAACAGGCGACTTGGAATTTGGGTCGGAATTTGAGGGGTGCTGAATTGATAGCGATTTTTATTTAAATTAAAGTCCGCTACATTGCGTCCAACTAAGACCGCCAACACATTCTCTTGCAAATCACGACTACGTTGTAGCTCTAACAATTGCAACCCGACTTGTTTAAGTTGGGTCTCAGCCTGAATCACATCAGCCCGTGCAATCATGCCTGCTTGGTATTGCTGCTGTAAAATACGCACAGATCGCTGATAACTTTGCTGGGTCTGATTTAACACGTCCAGTTTGGCGTCGAACAAACGAATGCTCCAATAGGCCTCTGCTGCAAGCAGTTGCTGACTCAGTTGAATGGCAGCCAAATCTGCAGCAGATGCTTGTAGATTCGCCTGTTGCCCTTCCACCGCTTTTGCAACTCTCCCCCAAAGATCAGGAATCCAACTCACTGCGACATTGGCACCGAATTGACGACTCTTGCCAGCATTTTTAGTTTCGGTCTGATTAGCATTACCGCCCATGCTGATGCTCGGAAGCGCATTGGCCCGTTGTCCATCTAACAGTGCCATGGCATGGCGATACTTGGCTTGGGCCTGTTGGATACTCAAGTTGTCTTGATCCAATTGCTGTATCAGCGTGGATAAGGTCGGATCTTGATACATCTCCCACCATGGCTGTGGCGTCGCTGCTATTTTAGAAGCTTCAATCCACTGCAAATCTGCATATTTATACTGTGCAGCACTTTGAATCACGGGCTGCTGATAGACTGCGGGCTTAAAGGTACTGGACGACTGACATGCTGTGAGCAGCATCGTCACTGCGAGCCCCATAGAAAGTGTAAAAACTGTTTTTTTCATAGCGACTTCCTATTTATTCCAACGCATGACATTCAATCGCAGTTTGAAGCGATTCAGGAATTGAGCCAATTTTTCAAATATGAGATACATCACAGGGGTGGTATATAAGGTTAATAATTGCCCCAGTGCCAATCCGCCAACAATGGCAATCCCCAGTGGTTGCCGCATTTCCGAGCCTTCGCCCCAACCGAGTGCCAAAGGAATCGCACCCAATAAAGCTGCGGTATTGGTCATTAAAATCGGTCTGAAACGCAATGTTGCCGCAGCGATAATGCTATCTAAATCGGTTTGACCTTGACGCCGTTGCTGCAAAGTAAAATCAATCAGCAAGATCGCATTTTTCACCACAATCCCGATTAGCAAAAAGATGCCTAACAAGGCAATCAGGCTAAAAGGAATCTGAAACAACCATAAGCTAAGTAAAGCACCCAGAGCTGCTGTGGGAATAGTGGATAAAATGGTAAAAGGATGCACAATACTTTCATAAGTGATTCCTAAGACGATAAAAATCAGCACAATCACAGCCGCAATCAAAGCAGGTGTACTCAAGCCTGCTTGTAGACTTTCAGTTTCGACATCGCGATCTGTCATCACAAAGATTTCTTTTGGCAGCATGATCTTTGGCAAGACCTGACGAATCGCAGCATCTGCCTGTTCATAGCTATAGCCTTTCTTCACCACGTAGCCAACACCCATGGCAGCAAATTGATTTCGGCGATGAACCCGATCATTACTAATGCCATAACTCCACGTAGCAAAATTGCTTAAGGGCACATAGGCTCCTTGTTGATTCGGAATTTTGACATCTGCCAAGGCTTCAGGATGTTCGGTAAAACGTTGATCAACTTCCATCACTACATAAAACTGATCATTGCGATCATAAATTGTGGAAATCTGCCGTTGCGAAAAGGAGTTATTGAGAACACTGGAAACGCTTTCAATATCAATGCCCAATCGTTTTGCGGCTTCACGGTCAATATCTAAAGTGACATGCTGCGCCCCTTCATCGCCCTGTGTTTCCACCTCTTCAAACTCAGGCAGTTTACGCATGGCCTCTGCAACTTTGGGCGCCCATTCACGCAGTAAGCTCACATTGTCAGATTGCAGCAGCAATAAATATTCCTGTGCATTACCACTGGAAAAAGGATCATCCAGTTCCAAATCCTGTTCAACATCCGCCGAGAACACGGCCCCTGCCTGCCAAGGTGCATTTTTCTTTAAACGCTCGACCACTTGTTTGGAGCTTAAACCATCGCGTTCAGCTTTTGGTTTGAGACTGACCATTAAAAATGAGTTGGTCATGCCGCCACCGCCACCAGAAGTACCGACCACATCCTTTACTGCGGGATCTTTGAGTAAGGCTTGATTAAACGCGGCAATTTTTGGCTGCATAATCTGAAAAGAAAAGCCATCATCGCCACGAATAAAAGCACCAACTCGCCCTGTGTCCTGTTCAGGCAAAACACGTTTAGGTAATAAATTGTAGAGATAAACTGAAGCAATGATTGCCGTCAACCACAGCACCACAATCAGATAAGCATGTTTGAGCACCCAATGCAGAGAGCGAATATAAGATTGGGTCAAGCCCTGAATCAGGTCATGGCTATAACGATACAATCGTGAAGGTTGATTGAGAGATAGGGGTTTTAAACAGCGTGCTGATAAGCTTGGGGTTAAGATTAAGGACACAAAGACCGATAAAATCACCACAAAAACCAATGTGAGCGAAAACTCTCTGAATAAGCGTTCTATCACACCACCCATAAACAACACTGAGAGGAAAATCACCATCAATGCCAGATTCATGGCAATCAAGGTAAAGCCCACCTCTTGGATGCCTTTTACCGCTGCTTGTGCGGGAGAATCTCCTTGCTCGATATAGCGTTCAATATTTTCGAGTACTACAATGGCATCATCCACCACCAAGCCAATTGCCACGATGATCGCCATAATCGATAGATTATTCAGGGAAAATCCAGCCAAATAAATCAGACTGCATACACCAATTAAAGTGACCAGCAATGCCATTGCGGGAATCACCGCACTTTGCAATCGCCCTAACATCAGCACCACAACAATGACCACCAATAACATCGATAAAAACAGAGTATCCCTTGCTTCTTCTAAACTATTACGGACAATAGTCGAGCCATCCATCACCACAGTTAATTGTGCATCACGTGGTATCAGTTCTCTTAGAACGGGCAATTTGGCTTTAATCAGTTCAATGGTCGCCACGGTATTGGCATTGGGCTGTCGGCTAATTTTTAAAATCACTGCAGGCTGCCCATTGTGAAAACCACTGACATAGCGGTTTTCAACCGAATCACGTACTTCTGCAACATCTTTTAAGCGAATCACCCCTTGATCGGTGTGTCGGATGATCAAATTGGCAAAATCTTCGGCGGTCTTTAATTCTGTAGAAAGTGCCACTTGCCAACGTAATTGCTGTTGCTCTACCACGCCCAATGCCTGCACCACATTACTTTTCGCGACCACCTGCCGCACCTGCTCTAGAGATAAACCCGTTGAAATTAGAGCAGTTGGATTGATGGTGATACGTACCGCAGGCATGGAAGCCCCATCAATCGACACTTCACCGACACCACTGATCTGTGCCAAATTCGGTTGCAATTGATTAGAGGCAATTTCGTATAACTTTGCTGCTGAAAGTTGCTTTGAGCTGAGTGCCAAATAGAAAATCGGGCTTTGACTCGGGTTGATTTTGAAATATTCAGGTGGACTCGGCATTCCCGCAGGTAGCTGCGACATTGCCGCGTTGATGGCAGCCTGAACCTCACGCGCTGCTTCATTGATATCGGTATTTAAATCAAAGTGTAAAACCACCTGTGTGGAACTTTGATTGCTGGATGAATTAATCGCTTTAACCCCAGACACCCCCATCATGGCACGTTCTAAGGGTGTAGCGACAGTCGCAGACATACTTTCTGGACTGGCACCGGGTAGATTGGCACGCACCACAATGGTCGGAATATCCGCTTGTGGCAATGCCGCAACTGGCAAACGCAGATAGGCCAATATACCGAGCAGAACAATCGCAATACCTAGCAGCATACTGGCCACTGGGCGTTTTACAAATACAGACAGCAGCGTCATTTCGATAGTCCTGCCTGATCTGAAAGCATGTTTGCATCAGTTTGCTTGGCTTGCAGACGATCAAAAAACAGATACACCACAGGTGTGGTAAATAAGGTGAGCACCTGACTGACCAATAGCCCACCGACCATCACCAAGCCTAAGGGTTGACGAAGTTCAGCCCCAGAACCAGAAGCCAGCATCAGCGGAATTGCGCCAACGACTGCGGCCAATGTGGTCATCAAAATCGGACGGAAGCGTAATAAAGCAGCCTGATAAATGGCCTGCTCAGCTGATAACCCCTCATTACGTTGTGCGGCAAGTGCAAAGTCCACCATCATGATGCCGTTTTTCTTGACCAAACCAATCAATAAAATAATCCCGATCAGCGCAATCATGTCCAACGGCCGCCCCACCATAAACAAAGCCAGTAATGCACCAATCGCGGCAGAAGGTAAGGTTGAAAGAATGGTGACTGGATGAATAAAACTCTCATACAACATGCCGAGCACAATATACATGGTCACGATTGCTGCAATCACCAACCAAAAGGTATGTTGCTGTGAATTTTCAAAAGCCGCTGCCGCCCCTTGCAGTTGCACCTGTAACTCTGGTGGTAGATCAAGGCTTTGTTTAACCTGCTCAATCGCAGCAATCGCTTCGCCTAAAGAGACATCCTTGGCTAAATTAAAGGAAATCCCAACCGCAGGAAATTGAGACTGTTGCTGTAAAAGAATAGGCGCATGTTTTTCGACAATCGTGGCGACAGAGCTCAATAAAATCGGCTGTCCTTGGTTGTTATGGATATAAGTCTGATTTAAGGCCTCAATCCCTTGGGTGAGTCTAGGATCTAACTCCAAAACGATACGGTACTGATTAGACTGGGTATATAAAGTTGCGATTTGGCGTTGCGCAAATAGGTTCTGCAAAGACAAGCTAATGTCCTCAACACTCAAACCTAAACGTGCTGCTGCATCACGGTTAACCTCAATATAGGCTTGTAAACCCTGCCCTGCATCTTCACTGGTCACTGCTGCAAATGCAGCCTGCTGACGCAACGCCTGAACCAGTTTAGGTGTCCACTCCTCAACCAATTGATTTTTCGGTGCTGTCACACTCAGCTGATATTGGGTGCGGCTAATTTTGTCTTCTATACTGAGTTCTTGCACAGGTTGCATCCAACCTTTAATGCCATGTACCTGTGCAAAATTTTCATTCAGTCGTGCCATCACTTCCGCAGCAGGTGCACGTTCGGCATGTGCTTTTAAATTCACCAAAATGCGCCCATTGCTTAACTTCGGATTATTGGCATCGACACCAATAAAAGAAGATAAGCTGGCTACCGCAGGATCTTTTAAAATCACTTCGGCCAAGGCCTGTTGACGCTCACTCATGGCCTGAAATGAAATCTGGTCAGGGGCCTCAGTCACCACCTGAATCACACCATTGTCCTGTACAGGGAAAAAGCCTTTCGGAATCGACCAATACAGCAGCCCTGCCAGCAACACTGTGGCCAACATCGCCATCAAGGTCAGCAATTGGTGCCGAAGCACCCATTGCAACAACTTCGCATAATGCTGAATCACACGATCCAGACTCCATCGACTCGGTTGCTCTGCATGCTTCGGTGCATCTTTCAGTAAATAGGCACACATCATTGGAGTT
This sequence comes from Acinetobacter sp. C26M, assembly GCF_023702675.1. Classification (NCBI taxonomy): domain Bacteria; kingdom Pseudomonadati; phylum Pseudomonadota; class Gammaproteobacteria; order Moraxellales; family Moraxellaceae; genus Acinetobacter; species Acinetobacter sp. C26M. The sequence continues at coordinate 1,200,323 of NZ_CP098478.1, read as the reverse complement.
AAAGTCAACGAAACAACCAATGAAAGTGCAATTGCAGCAGCCAGTGTCACCGCAAACTCATGGAATAAGCGTCCGACCACATCGCCCATAAAAAGCAAAGGAATCAAAACGGCAATCAAGGAAATCGTCAAAGAAATCAGGGTAAAGCCAATTTCTTTAGAACCTTTCAATGCCGCTTGCAACATGCTTTCACCTGACTCTCGGTGTCGCGCAATATTTTCAAGCATGACAATAGCATCATCCACCACAAATCCCGTAGCGATGGTTAAGGCCATTAAAGTCAGGTTATTCACTGAGAAACCAAGGAAATACATCAGTACGAACGTACCAATAATCGATAGCGGTACGGCAATACTCGGAATCAAGGTCGCAGCAAAGTTACGCAAAAACAGGAAGGTGACCAACACCACTAAACACACAGCGAAGACCAGTTCTTTTTGTACATCTTTAATCGAACTACGAATACTTTCCGTTCGGTCGGTCAGGACGCGAATACGAACATTGTCGGGTAGGTTCTGTTGTAATTCAGGTAGGATTTTTTTGATCTGATCAGCCACTTCAATTACATTGGCATTGGGCTGACGCTGGATATTTACCAAAATAGCCGATTGGCTATCCGCCCATGCAGCCATATAGCGATCTTCACTGCCCTCAAGTACCTGTGCAACATCTTTTAAGCGAATCGGTGCACCATTGTTCCAACGTAAAATCAGGTTTTCATAATCGGCAATCGAACGCATCTGATCATTGGCATCCAGCATGGTCGAGCGAAAAGGCCCATCAAAACTCCCTTTCGGTTGATTGGCATTGGCGGCAGAAATAGCTGCACGCACATCTTCAGCACTGAGCTTAAAGGCCGCAAGCGCAGTTGGGTTCATCTGCACGCGGATCGCAGGGCGTTGTCCGCCTGCAAGGCTGACCATCCCCACCCCAGAGAGCTGAGACAATTTCTGTGCCACTCGCGTATCGACCATGTCATAGACCGTGGTCAGTGGCAAACTGTCAGAGCTAATTGCAAGGGTAATCACGGGCACATCCGCAGGATTCACTTTGCGATAAATCGGTGGTGTCGGTAAATCATTGGGCAATTTACTGCTTGCGGTACTTAAGGCCGACTGTACTTCTTGCTCGACAATGCCCAGCTCGGCAGATAACTCAAATTGCAGGGTGATCACAGAAGCACCGACCGAGCTATTCGAAGACATTTGCTTCAAACCTGCAATTTTGCCCATTTCTCGTTCTAAAGGTGAGCTGATGGTTCGCTGCACCGTATCTGGATTTGCACCCGGCTGAAAGGTGTATATCTGAATAATCGGATAATCAACCTGCGGTAATGCTGATACAGGTAATAAACGCCAAACCAACAGGCCACTGAAAAATAGCGCCAACATCAATAAAGTGGTGGCGACGGGTCGTAAAATAAAGAATCTGGAAATATTCATACGCTTATCCAGCTACTGTTTTTGCTGGTAGTGGCTTAGAAACATCATCTTGAATGACTTGTACTTCTTGTCCTTCGGAAAGACGATCAATCCCCTCTAGAACAACACGTTCATTGCCTTGTAAGCCTTCAATGATCTCGGTCTGTCCTTGTGAAACCGCACCCAGCTTTAACATACGAACTTCGGCTTTATGTTCTTTATTCACGATATAAACATAAGTGCCTTTTGCCCCGTGTTGAATGGCATCACTCGGTAAATGCACTGCATTTTGCAAGGTCTTGGCATTTAATCGAACATTGACAAATTGATTGGGGAATAAAGCATCATCAAGATTGGCAAAAACGGCTTTTACTTTGAGTGTGCCAGTATTCAAATCAATCTGGTTATCCAGTGCCTGAACTGATCCTGTTGCCAGTTGTTTTTGTTCTGCACGATCCCAAGCACTCACCTGAATGCTTTCTTTATTTTTTGTGGCTTGGCGTACCGTGTCTAAATAATTTTCTGCCACTGCAAACTGAATATACACAGGATGGATTTGAGTAATACTCAATAAACCTGTTACTTCATTGGCTTGGATTAAATTACCAGCATCTTTTAAGCGAAAGCCAACACGACCATCTATCGGCGCATATATTTTGGTATAAGACAGTTGTAACTTTGCCGCATCGACCTGTGCTTGATTGGCTTGCATCTGTCCTTTGAGCTGATTGACTAGGGCTTGTTGTTGGTCGACCTGTTGCTTGGCAATCGAGTCTTGCTTAAATAGCAACTGGTAGCGATTCAATTCAGTTTGTGCATTTTGCAACTGCGCTAAATTTTGTTGCTGTGTCCCTTGTGCCTGCGCCAATGCGACCTGAAAGGGTGTCGGGTCAATTTGTGCCAGCAATTGCCCTTTCTTGATGTGTTGTCCCTCTTGGAAATACAGCTTTTGCAGTACACCTGACACCTGACTTTGAACATTCACAGTATTGGCTGGTACGACCGTACCAATCGCCTTAATTTGTAATTGCAAATCGCCACGTTGTACCCCGACCACGCGAACAGGCACAGGTTTACTCCATTGGCTAAACGACTCTTGTTGATCGGCTTGGGATTTTTTCCAATAATTCCAACCCCATACCATGAGCAATAAAAGCACCGTCAAGGCAATCAACCATTTGATTTTATTTGATCGAGAATGCTGTTGTGGTTTTAAATCAATCTGTTGTTCACTCATGGCATGCTCTACTTAATCAAACAAAATTCATTAAAAATATGGGAGACGAAGAAAACAAAAAATGTTCCCCTGCATTGGTTTAGTCGAACGAAAATCAAAATCAGCTCAATTTTTTCTGTAAAAGTATGTATACAATTTTATTGATATTAATAATAATTATCATTACTATTTGAAAATATTTTTTCATCTTCTTGTGATTGGCTTCTCCCTGCCGATATCTGGACCCCCTGTCATGAACCTAAATGTAGAAAAACAGTTATGGTTTAGCCACGTTTATCAAACCCAGCAAAGCTCGTTGCTGTCATGGTTTAAGCATAAACTGCAGCATCACCACCAATCTGAAGACTTGAGTCAGGAAGTATTCTATCGTGCCTTAAAAAGTGACTATTGCTTTGAAAAGATTAAAGAGCCACAGGCATGGCTAATGGGTATTGCTAAACACGTCATTATTGATTATTGGCGGCATCAGCATGTAGAACACCTGTATTTAGATGCGCTTGCACAGCTGCCAGAAGAATATTACCCCTCTGCTGAATACGAAGTGTGTATTCGAGAAACGCTTTACCAAGTCCATTTAATGTTAGAAAAGTTGCCACAGCGTACTGCACAGGTGTTTTTATTATCGCAATTGGATGGGCTGACTTATCGTGCAATTAGTGAAAAGCTAGATATTTCTGAAGCAACGGTCAAAAGAGATATGAAACAGGCTTTTCTAGCCTGTATAAGTCTTTATAATCAGACCGATTAATTGCTAAATTTGCTTTTCTGTCATGTCCCAAGCCCCTAAAATACCTGATCATGTATTGGATGAAGCCACCGATTGGCTGGTGCTATTACATTCTGGTGAAATGACTGAGTTACAGCAGCAACAATTCAAACACTGGCAAACAGAAAAAAAAGAACATGCCTTAGCCATTCAGCAAATCAATAAATTTACCCATGGCCTAACAGGTTTATCCAACCACTTTCCCTCAGACTCTTTAGTCCAGTCCAATCAAAAATTTAATCTGACCGCGAAACGAAATATGCTGTTTAGCCTTTTAGGATTGTTGGTTATCGGCTGCGGAATATATTTGTTGCCTTGGGCAAAATGGCAATCTGATGATCATACTGAGATCGGTGAAATTAAAACTATTACACTGCAAGATGGTTCAACTTTGATATTGGCGAGTGATAGTTATATCAACGTGGATTTCTCCGAACAGACTCGAAAAATTCAACTGATCGAAGGTGAAATTTATATCCAGACCGCCAAAGATCCGCAACATCGTCCATTTATGGTGAAGACCAAAGATGGTGCAATTGAGGCCTTAGGTACTCAGTTTACGGTACGACAAGAGCATCATGATCAAACTCGGGTCAAAGTGTATCAACATGCTGTTGCTTTACAGCCGCAGGATTCTGGGCAACGGCAAATTTTACAGCAAGGTCAACGTGTATATTTCGACAGTCAACAGATCTCTAAACCACTCCCACTAAACAATGAGCAGCCCTATTGGACACAGCACTTATTGGTGGTAGAACAATGGCCACTAGAAAAAGTCATTAGTGAACTATATCGTTATAAAAAAGGCACTTATTTTATCGAGCCAGCGTTAAAAGGCCTTCGCGTTTCAGGTGTGTTTTCATTAAAAAATCCTCAACAAAGCTTAGAAACACTGGCCTATACCCATCAACTTGAGCTGAGCTATTACAGTCCATATGTATTAAAAATAAAAAAAAGATAAAAATTTGACCCTTTTTTTGATCTTGTTCGACTTATAGAGAAATACACTCCCAGTCGAGAAGACCACATGAAGGATTATCAGGCGAAAACTACCTTGGCGTTGGCTGTACGCGCCATTTTATGGGGCATGCCACTCAGCGTTGTCAGCATTGCAACTACTTCTGCTTATGCTGCCAATGTTTATCAGATTTCGATTAGCTCGACCACACTCGATCAAGCACTTAAACAACTCGCGATTCAAACAGGCACCACCATTAGCTATGACTCAACCATACTTTCTAAAATAAAAAGCGCTTCACTAAAAGGAAATTATTCAGTAGAAACTGCTTTAGAGACTTTGCTTAAACCACATGCATTTGAAGCAATCAAAGTTGCCAATGCTGGATACAGTATTCAAGCCAAAGTAACTGTGGCTGCTGTTGAACCTAAAGTGGTTAAATTAGAAGCGATTCGCACACGAGCAGATCAAGCTCAAAATAACAACGCTCAGCAAGAAAGCAATTCAGCACAGCTCCCAACAATTTCGATCAAAGCCGCCAACCAAAATATGACAAATGTTGGCAAGCAAGCTCAGAATATTAAAGACGTACCACAATCTGTAACCGTTATGTCTCGTCAGCGTCTTGATGAACAAGGCCTAAAAACCCTTGATGATGTCATGGTACAAACAACAGGTGTAACACGCGAACAGCTCTGGTTAAATAATAACTATAGTGCACGTGGTCTAAAGATTGAAAATATCCGTTATGACGGCGGCAGTACTTCAAGTCTAGAAGATCGAAGTAACAGTGCTGATATGGCACAATATGACGCAGTTGAGGTGTTGCGTGGTGCAGATGGTTTATTCGGTGCCGGTGAAGCTGGCGGTGTAATTAATCTCACCTCTAAACGACCAAAAGCAGAAACCGAAATCAATGGATCAATTTCAGCAGGTAGCTGGAATAATTATCGTGGTGAATTCGATGCGACTGGTTCTTTAACAGAAGATCAAAGTGTTAAAGGTCGTTTGGTCACTGTTTTCCAAGATCGAGACTTCTTCTACAAACCGACACAAAGCCGCCGTGAAATGGTCTACGGTGCATTAAGCTTTGACTTATTACCCGAAACAACATTGTTTACGGGTGTGAGTTATCAAAAAGATAAAGTGGATGCTTTTAACGCTAGCTTACCTCGTTGGGAAGATGGCGCAGATCTGCATTTACCTCGCAGTACAACGATGGGAGCACCTTGGGGTTGGATCGAACGTAAAAACACATCCTTTTTCGCCAATCTTCAACACCAAATTAATGATGACTGGAAAACACAACTGAATGTGCGTCACAACATTGGTAATGATGCGATTAACAGCGCTGAAATGGAAGGTGCTGTCAGTTATGAGACTCACCAAAGCCAATGGTGGCGCTATCAGGATGATACACGCTTTAAAGAAACAACAATGGATTTAAACCTACAAGGCAGCTTTAATTTATTTGAACAAAAGCATGATCTGATTTTAGGTATTGATCATAGTAACAACCAAAAAGATTATCGACTAAATTGGACCTATTATGCTGATGGTGATGCATTTAATCGCGTTGCACCGCCAGAATGGGACTACCCTGCGCTCTCTTGGGCAACCAATACGACCAACAAGAATAATAAATCTGCACTTTATGGTTCTTTAAAATTACGCCCTGTTGATGATTTAGCCCTCATTATTGGTGGCCGCTATACCTTTAAAGATGAGTTAACCATCAACAACCACAATAGCAATATTGAAAACACATACACAGAAGACAAAAAGTTTGTTCCTTATTATGGGATTACCTATGATATTTTGCCTTCTACAACAGCCTATGCAAGCTTTGCAGAAATTTATAAAAATCAGCGTAACTATTTAACAGCAGCAGATGGTCCAGGGCTCGAACCATTAACAGGGCGAAATATTGAATTTGGTATCAAGCATCAAATTAATGCAAACTTGCTTGCGTCCATTGCCTACTTCGATATCAAAAAAGAAAAGGAAAAAGTGTATAACACCTATACCAGCATTCCAAACAGCAACTCACTATGCTGTTACATCGGTACAGGTTCTATGGAAAGTAAAGGGGTTGATGTTGAACTCAATGGCAATATTAGCCCTGACTGGAATTTATCTGTAGGTTATACCTACAATAAAAACGAGAAAAAGGATAATACTGAAAATCCATATAATACCTACACCCCTAAAAATCTGTTAAAAATTTGGACAACCTATCAGCTTGATCAAATTGTCGATGGATTAGAAATAGGTGGCGGTGTAATCGCTCAAAGTAAAAACTATGCAACTGGATCAGTCAAAGAATTTAATCCAGTCACACAAAAGTTTGATGGTGCTCGGAAAAATATTGAACTGGTTCAACCCAATTATGCTATTTGGTCAGCGCGTGTCGCTTATGATATTAATCCTCAATGGAATATCGCACTTAACCTAAACAATATTTTTGACAAAACCTATTACAGTACGATCGGCAACCCTGGTTATGGTAATTTTTATGGCGAACCGCGTAATGTCCTTTTGACTTTAAAAGCAAGTTACTAAGCCCGCAAAATCAACCTATAACGCATAAAAAGAGGAAACTTTCGTTTCCTCTTTTTATTTCACCGCGATACAACGAAAGCTTAAATCAAGGTCACAATAAGCAGTAGCCCAAATAAAACTGTCACAATCGCATTCGCCTGCAACAGTTTTTTAGGTTGATAGGTTAATAATAACCCCACTGCCAAAGCAGCAAAGGTGATACAACCCAACCACTCAGATAAACCAACTGAGGCACCTTTAAAGTAAACCATCACCAACGCAGATATAAGAAGAATTACCCAACCTACAATCTCAAAACGTCGACTATTTTGTGCTGAGATCTGAGAACTAAAAATATCACGCTGATGCTTACTCATCCCACACGCAAGTGCCGATAACGCCACCACAGCAACACACCACAACATCAATGCTGCCATTATGCTTGCTCCTGTCCAGCTTGAACCTTAGGCTGTTTTTTCTGCTTTACAGCTAGACCTTGGTAACGCTTTAACTTGTAATAAGAATAGATAAAAATCAGACCCAAAATAATGCACACCAGATCAAAACTGGCGATCATCCATTGTCCATGATAAATACTCATCCATAGTGCCTGCCCGCCTGTTAAGAAGTTTAGGATTGGCATAAACAGGAACAGTACAGCAGCTAAAGCCAGTTGCTCCAACCATGCAGGACGATGTGCCCGAATAGCCGCATGAATTAAACACAGCAGCCATACGATAAAGAACACATTAATCTCTAGCGGAGAACGTTCGGCCAATTGAGCTGGGATAAAACGATTGGCAATGAAATAAGCAGCACAGGCAATCGGTAGGCCTGTAATTGCGGTAATATTCAGCACTTCAACCAGACGATGACCAAATGGCTTATAGCCCAACTTCTGTACATCTGGAATGCGTTTTACTACCCATAAGATCAGACCAGAAGCCACCATCATTGTGCCTAACACACCTGATAAAAATAACAACCAACGCAACACCGAGTCCACACCATGTGCCATATGTAACCATGTCACCAAGGTATAAATGGCTTTGGAAGTTGAGTTAACTGGCTTGGCTTCATCAATCAATTGCCCTGTCACCGCATTAAACTTCATTGAAGGAATGCTTTCTCGATCAAGCAATGTGGTAGTACGGGTTGCATTAAATTGAACATCAGCTTCAACCGTATTCGGCTTATTCACTCGAATCGAAGCAATCGGATTATCTTCCCAACCTTGCTGAACGTATTGACTCAATGTCAGCAAATTCACCATTGGTGCTGCTGCAAGCACGGGCGCTGCTTGTTCAGCTTCACCACGGCGGCCACCACCGCGATTGCCGCGCCCTTCTTCGGCTGCTTCTTTTTGTTTTTGCTCTGCCAATAAACGTGCTTGCTCTGGTGTTTTAGCAACAGGTTCATTCAGCATTTGATAGAAATTTTGCCCATTTCCATAGTGGCTGTTCATCGCCCATGGCATAAACATGAACATTAACAATAGCAAACCACTAAAGGTGATCATAATATGAAAAGGTAAAGCAAATACAGCCGTTGCATTATGAGCATCGAGCCAAGAACGCTGACCTTTGGCTGGACGGAAGGTAAAGAAATCCTTGAAAATCTTTTTATGGGTGATAATACCGCTGATAATCGCGACAAACATGAATAAGGTTGCGATACCAACAATCCAACGCCCCCAAATACGTGGCATACCATAGAGTTCAAAATGAAAGCGATATAAGAAACCGCCACCCCGAGTTTCTCGCGCTTTAATCTCTTGTCCCGTTTGTGCATCTAAATAGATTTCACCACCCCGACGGCGGCCTTCACCCGGCTTACGGATATTCAGCATAATGGCAGGTTGGCGTTCATTGGCAAAACGGATATTCCAACTTTCGGCAGGCTGCCCGTTTTGCTGCAAATACTGTAGTGCATAACCCAATTGTTGCTGCTGTGAAGTATTATTCACAGACTGATGCAATTCAGGTTTCATCCACACCGTAATTTCATTTTGGAAAAAACTGAGCGTACCCGTCAGAAAAACTGCATAAAGCAACCATCCCAAGAGCAGGCTTGTCCATGTATGTAACCATGACATCGACTGGCGAGGGCCTTCATTTTTACCATCAACACGCATTAGATTACCCTTTTAAAAACCAATAAATCAACGTCATCAATACACTGGGAACAATAACGCCTAACCAGACTTTCACGGTTGAGTTGACCAAAAATACCCAAATGAACACGGCACAATGGATCACGAAAGCCAACATGGTTGCCCCAAATACCGCATTGGCTTTGGAAGGTTCAGCTGAAAACAGGAAACCCATCAACATTGCAGCAATCGCAGCAAAGTAATAGCCACCAAAAATGGCCAAGACAAAACGTGAAAAAATCATCAATCGATATTTAATCAATGATGATTGTTCAACCTTCTTTTTTGTGACCCTTTTGGCGGAGGCCAAGGGCACAGAAGCTTCAATATTCATAAAAGACACCCAGTCAGGTGGCGATTATGCAAAATAATCGCCACCTCCATTTCAGGAAGATTAGAAAGAAAACTTAAGGTTTAGATAATATTGGCGACCACGGACATCACTATATTTGCTGAGGTATGATTGCGTTCCAGACATATCGACCGTGTAATCATTAAATAAATTCTGAATACCGAAGCTCAGCTCACTGCTACTGTGTTTCAGCAACTTACTGCTCGGTAAACTCACCTTGGCAAAAATGTCATGGTAGATTTGATCTTCAATTTTTAATTTTTTATCGGCATGACCCGTTTGATTTAAAATCGCAGCCGCGTTGACCATGTCATATGAACCATAATATTGACTTGCCCAACCAAAGCCCCAATTGTCATTAGCCTGTAGATAAATCGATGCATTGGCACGATGTTTTAACGGTGCATCTGATACCGCACCGCCAACAAGACTGACAAAATTCTTTTCTGGATCGATCAAATTATGTTTTTGGCGATATTCATTAACATGGGTATAGCCCAAATTAAAGGTGGTTTCTCCAATCACACTATCAAAGCGATAATTTAAATTGGTATCGATTCCACTGGTTTTTAGATTTAAAGCGTTGAATGGTGTGGTATCAATCGAAACTATATCGCCTGCTTGGTTACGTTTAATTCGACTGCCATATTTACTTTGATTATCTAGAATGTATTGCGCACTGATCGAACTAATATTATTGGTTTTTTTGATGTTGTAATAATCAATCGATAGGCGTAAATCAGGAATCGCCTCTGGGGTTAACACAATCCCAGCATTAATACTTTTTGAACTTTCTGGGGTTAGATCAGGATTACCGCCAGAAATACCTTCATAAGTGCTAATAATTTTTCCTGTTGTAGGGTCGGTTAATGTCGCGCCCGTCACTTGGGTCGACGTCGCTTGAGAAATTTGAGAAACCGATGGCGTCACAAAACCTTCGCTATAAGACGCACGGAACATCAATTGATCGTTTGGTGCGAAGCGGAAACCAACCGTTGGTGTGATTGCATCAAATTTTGATTTACCCGAATCGCTATAATTTAAAAACTTAGAACGATATCCCGTTGCTGGATCAATTTGGCTGTCATATTGTGGCGTTTTTGCTTGGACATTGAAATCTTCATAGCGTGCAGCCAATTGCACATCCAGTAATTTGGCGAAAGGTAAATTCAGCTCAGGTGAAATCACTGGAATGTTAAATTCCGTGTAAACACTGGATGCATTGCTCTTACGTTCAGTCGGCTTCACCCAAGGATTGTCGACATGTTGGTGATCTGCAAAGCCTTCACTTTCATAACGACGGTGTTCAATCCCCGTTGCCAATCGAATATCACCTGCATACCATTTTGCGATCTGACCTGTGGCACGAACCGAGAAATCATTTAAAGTCTGCTGCGTATTATTTTTTGGATAGTTCCAATATTTTGAAATTAAGTCCGTTGGTGTGGTGGTGAAATCTTGCAGAAAATCAATTGCATTATTGGTGGTATCTTTGTTCCATGCACTGGCTTTTGGATTTTTGCTACCCTGACGTGTATAACGTTGACGAATATCCGATTTACTCCATGCATAATCTGCCGAGAGTATCCATTCTGGTGTAAGGTCAAAGGTAAAGCCCGTCGCAACTTTCTTCTGGGTGGTTTCAAATGTGTCCTTGGCAAAGGCACCCAGACTATCCAAACGTAATGGATAATTCACTAAAATATCCTTACCAAACGGATTATGCGGACTGTCTTTGTTAACCGTTATCACCCCATAGTTATGTGGTACAGTATTAAATGACCACCCCTCTTCTTTTTCATAGCCTGCTTCAAGAAACACATTCAGACGATCAGTAAAATCACGATTTAAAGAAAGGCCAAATGCTTCCGTCTTGGTATCATAAAGCAAAGCTTCTTTGCCTGACCAAGCACTGACCCCATCCGACAAACCTAAGGTATAACCTTGTCCCAGTTTGCTCAGATCGCCATTCCAACCTTTGGGAAGATGCGCCATAGATGAGCCCCATCCTGGCACTAATTCAGAACCATCTTTACTACGAATATTGGTTAGATGACCTGCAGGCGGATTGACCTTGTCCCCAATAATACTCTTCGGATTATTTTTTAAAATATTTTGGCGTGATTTACTTTTCCAGTCACGTTCACTCGCTAGCAAACTATCTTGGTCTTTTTTGGATGCAGTCAACATCACATGAGTACGGCCATCTTCCAAAGAAAAACCTGAAACCAAATTAAAAGACTTGGCAGGTTGTTGATTATCCACAGTATCGCTATAGCGCACATTCACTTCGGTGCCAACATAGTCTTTGCGTAAAATCACATTGATGACGCCACCAATCGCCCCACTGCCATAAATCGCAGCGGCTGATGTTGGTAACACTTCAATCCGTTCAATTGCAGCCAAGGGAATATTATTTAAATTGGGTTGATCGGTAGATTCTGAAGTACCTCGATTCCCTGTTCCTGCACTACGACGACCATTAATCAATACTAAAGTTTGACTGGCGCCAAGCCCACGTAAATTGATTTGACTCGATGTACCTGAGAAGTAACTGGAATTATTGGTTGAAGTCGCCATCGGCAGTACTTTAGACAATAATTCGGTGACTGTGGTGGTGCCTGAACGTTCAATCTCTTCCCGCTCGATCATGGTATAGGCTTGGACATCGTCTTCAGTACGTGGAATATCCATATTGCCCGATTTATAGGCAGTATCAGCCTTGCTTGCTGTCACTGCAATAGTCGGCAGTGTCGAAGCTTTATCTGTACTGTCTTGCGCAAATACATGTGGAGATGACAACACCAATAAAACAGAAGTGCAGAGTGTTGTTCTAATAAATTGAGATGATTTGAGAGATTTATTTTGTTCTAACACGTAAGAACCTTAATTCATTCTTAAAAATTTCGTGAATAATACACAAAAGCAACAAAAATGACAATAATAATGATAATTATTATCAATAATAACATTAACTCTCTATTCCTCCATATATTCAAGTCATCAATAACAACAAAAGCTTATGAGATATAGAAGACGATCAATGAATCTTAACAATTAAAAAAGTGCTCAACTTTAAGAAGATGTTGAACTCAGGTTTTGGTGATTTTGATAAAAAATAGAAAAAAATTCAGTCAAAAAATCATCAATTCACTCATTTTTCTGTTAATTATTTTTTAAATTTTCTTTATAGGCTTTCACTTGTTTATCATAAGTAATTAGTTCTTCACGGCCTCATTAAATTTTTTGTACCATGTCTCAGCCTGAATTTTATTTTGGTCTACACATAGCCCTTTAGAATATAAATCACCCAAGTTATACATTGCTCTGCGCTCTCCTAGATTAGCTGACTTATGAAACCAACTTAAGGCAAGTTTACAATCTGGCCTAACACCTATTCCCTCTAAATAAGCCATTCCCATATTATTTTGCGCAATTGGGTGATTTTGTTGTGCCGCTGCCAACCACCACTTAACTGCTTCAACATCATAACCTTTATTTTCGGACTTATTTGCTTCATGATAAATCATACCAAGCTGAAATTGCATATCGGCATTACCTTTTTCAGCAGCTTTACGTAACCAATTTAAAGCTTTTGTATAATTCTGAGTTATACCCTCTCCTTTAAAATACATCCACCCTAAGATGTATTGGGCAACAGTATTACCCTGCTCTGCAGCTTTAAGAAACCAACTTACGGCTTGGGTATAATCCTGACTTACCCCTTGTCCTTGGGCATATATTAAACCCAGATTTTTTTGTGCTTCTGAATTTCCCTGTTCTGCAGCTTTAAGGTACCAATTTATGGCTTGAACTTCATCTTTGCGTACACCATATCCATGTTTATAGATTAAACCTAAATTATTTTGTGCAGCAGCATTATCTTGTTCAACAGCTTTATTGAACCAATTTAAGGCTTGAGAATAATCTTGGCTTACACCTATCCCTAGTCGATACATCAAGCCTAAGTTATTCTGAGCATTTGCATTACCTTGCTCAGCAGCCTTAAGAAACCAGTTTAAGGCTTGGTTGTAATCCTTTGCTGTACCTTGCCCCTGAACATATAATAAACCTAAATTATTTTGCGCTTCGGCGTTGCCTTGCTCAGCAGCTTTACGGTACCAGTTCACCGCTTGAACATTATCATTATCAACACCCTGCCCCAATCGATACATTTGTCCCAGATTATATTGTGCAACTGTTTCACCTTGTTCAGCAGCCTTAAGAAACCAGTTAAAGGCTTGCTTATAATCCTGTGCTGTACCTTGTCCCTGAACATATATTAAGCCTAAATTCTTTTGCGCTTCGGCGTTGCCCTGCTCAGCAGCTTTAAGATACAAACTGACAGCTTGAGAATAGTCTTGACTTAAACCTTGCCCTAATTGATACATTACGCCCAAATTATTTTGAGCATGAGCATTACCCTGCTCAACAGCTTTACGATACCAACTTAAGGCTTGAGAATAATCTTGTCTTACACCTTGCCCGAGTTGATACATTAGACCTAAATTATTTTGCGCTTGAGCATTACCTTGCTCAGCAGCTTTAAGATACCAATTAGCAGCTTGATCATCGTCTTGACGTATTCCAAGCCCTAAGCGATACATCTGCCCGAGGTTGTATTGTGCATTGGCATTGCCTTGTTCTACAGCTTTACGAAACCAATACAAGGCTAGCGAATAATCCTGAGTTATATCTTGTCTTTTTAAATAGATTATTCCTAAAGCAAGCTGAGATTTTACATCTCCTTGTCTTGCTAACACATTCAATTCTTTAAAGTTAGTCACATTATTTTCTTTCTGAATATTTATAACCTGACCATCATCATAGCTCGCTCGTGTAATTTCATTGCTTAATATTAAAATTCCGATCAACACGATAAAGCTACTTTTCTTCATAAATTATCCTATTACTTGTATTTTTTATTTAAATTTTAAAATTGGTTATTCCATATTATTAAAAACTTATCTACAACGTATGTAATAGCATTGTCTACTACCAATATAATGCTATATTCCGTAGAACAATTAAATAAAAAGTTTCTATTTTATAATAATAAGACCCACCTATTTAACTAATATCGATAGAATAAATGGGTCGAGGTACAAGATCTAATACAATAAAGTGATATTCATACAATGTTAAATCAGAACTTATGTGTATACGTCGTCATGATTCGATTTTCGACAAAATCTGTACCTGGATTATTGCCTGCACCATATTTAATATCAGCGCGAATATGTCGCCATTCAAAACCGAGACCTTTTAGTTTACCTTCTGGTACGGTGTAATTGACGATCACATTCTTCTCAGTTTCTTTATTATCTTTAAAGCCTTCCCGATAGATTTCACTACCATTTAAATAACGTAAAGTCAGTTTTAGCCCAGGAATACCCTGCTCTTTAAAGTCATAACTATATAAAACATGCCAAGTGAACTCTTTGGCTTTGTAGAAAGCAATTGCTGACCAACTCTGTAAATAGGCTTGTGGTACATAACCATTTAACAGAGGAATATTGTCCTCACCCATATGCTTTTGCAGACCCGTCAAAATGGTATGTGGTCCATTTTGCACACTGGCTTGCAGACCGATCGACTGGACATCAATATCGCCAAAATAAGCATCCCCATCTTCTTTATAATTAAAGTAGCGGGCATCTACTTTGAGCTTGCTTTTGTTGACTGTTTCCGTATAGGCCGCACTCAAATATTGTTGTTGGTAAATATCTTCAAGCTGCCCAAACCAATAAGAACCCGTCAACTGAGGAGTAAAATTATAATCAAGCCCCAAGAAATTCAACCCGTCACTTCTTTTGTTTGGGTCAGTCGAGTTGCCTAAGGTAAATTTTCGATATTCATCATCATCTCGAGCATTCACATGGGTAAAACGCCCTGCCGATACTTTTAAATTTTTAATGTCTTTACTTTCCAGCATTGCGCCTGCGTAGGTGGTGACCAATTGTCGAGAATCATCAATAAACAGTACCGGTGTTTTTGGGAAAAGCTCACCCACTTTCAGTTCAGTATTGTGATATTTAAATTTTAAAGTCGCGCCTAATTTTAAATAATCACGTTCCTGCCGACCTTCGTGCTGATCATATTTAAATACGGTATCCAGACGTTCATCATAGCGATCCGTTAAACGCAGGGCATATTGAAATCCCAGATCCAAACCAACTTGAAGCGGTGTATCGGTATAACCTGATTCAAAGCGTCCTGTCATCGCCTGAGACCAACTGCCTAAATCTTTATTGGTATTTTCAAAATCCCGTTCCAAGTAAAAATTACGCAGATAAATGCTTTTTTCGCTGTCTTCGAAAAAATCTGCATAAGCCGCATTGATGTTTAGACAACCAAAGAGTGTATATAAGGCTACGCGCTGTGCTTTATACAGCGTATCTGGTTTTAACATGGGAAATCCTTTCCTGAGTATTTGAAATTCTTATTCATTCACGCTGAGAGTTAAGACCGCCCTCACAACTGAGACCATGCTTGCCGATACCTTTAAAACTGACATAAATTCAGAAAGATATATTTGAGCAAATAATGATCATGCCCTATTATTTGAATTGTTAATGTAATTTTCCATAGATAATGAAGTATATAGTTATACCTTTAAAGTCTTCTGTAAGACCCTTTCAAAGATAAATAAAAAAGCGGTCTTCTTGACCGCCTCTAAATACATGAATCATTCCAATCAACTTAGTCACCTTCAAGTTGTATCGGAATTCCCTCTTCTTCAAATACCTGCTTAATACATTCCAAAATCTGCGGTAGATAGGGGCTCTGATCCATATTGCGTACTGCCAAAGAAATTGGTGTATAGGCCTCTAAATCTAGGATTGGGATATACACCAGATTTTTCATGCCGATATCACTGGCACTTTCTGGAATAAGACAAATCCCCTCACCTGATGACACCAAACCAAGCGCCATATGAATTTCACGTACTTCAACGATGTCTTTAGGTACCAGCCCCAAGTCAGTAAAAATCGATTGAATCAAGGTGGAAAAATTCGGTTTTTGGGTCGCGGGATAAGAAAAAATAGGTTCATCAATAATCTGGGACAGATAAATACCCTGATCGATAAAGCGAGTTAAATGATGGTTTTTATGAATGGCTAATTTGAGCTTTTCTTTGCGCAACAAAATCCGTTTAATTGCAGGATCACTAATTCTTAAACGTCCAAACCCTAAATCGATTTTACCTAACTTTAACGCTTCGATCTGATCCTTGGTGCCGTGTTCAATCAACTCCACCTGAATATCAGGATGGTTTTGACGGAATAAATAAATCACTTGCGGTAATAGTGCATAAAGTAATGAACTGACATAGCCAATACGCACAATCTTATTCACTGTGCTAATGCGTTTTGCCATGGAAGCCGCTTGGGCGGTATGAGTCAAAATCTGCACCGCATGCTGATAAAAGAACTGCCCCGCTTCTGTGGTTTTTACAGGTCGCGAACCGCGTTCAAATAGCAGGATTCCGAGTTCTTCTTCCAGTTTTTGGATCTGACGGCTTAATGGCGGTTGTGCAATACATAACTTTTCTGCCGCTTTGGTAATGCTCTGCTCCTCGACCACCGTCACGAAATAACGAAGATGTCTTAATTCCATTTAATATACCTTTTAAGTATCTAAAAATACCAAATTCAGCCTAGTTATAGATATTACATTAATTTAGGGTATGTAAATAGCTTAGGACGAAAGAAATACCAAAGATGTATAAATCCATAGAAACCCTACTTGTCGAGATCCCAACCATCCGTCCACATAAGATGGCGGTTGCAACCATGCAAACCCAAACCTTAGTCCTCATTAAAGTGACAACAGAAGATGGTTTTATCGGTTGGGGGGAAGCAACGACCATTGGTGGCTTGGGTTATGGAGATGAAAGTCCTGAAAGTGTCAAAACCAATATCGCACATTACTTTTCGCCATTGTTAAAAAGCTTGGACAGTTTTAATGTGGCTCAAGCACTACAGGTCATTCAAAATAACATCAATGGGAACCGTTTTGCTAAATGTGCCATCCAAACAGCACTACTGGATATTCAGGCGCAGCGTTTAGGTTTACCGCTCAGTGAAGTCTTAGGTGGGCGCCTACGTGATAGTGTTCCTGTACTTTGGGTTTTAGCCTCAGGCAATACTGAAAAGGACATTGCTGAAGCAGAAAAAATGGTTGCGTTAAAACGCCACAATGTATTCAAGCTCAAGATCGGCTCTCGCCCTGTTGAGCAGGATGTTGAACATGTACTGGCGATTAAACAAGCCTTGGGGGCAGAGGTTTCGATTCGTGTCGATGTCAACCGCGCATGGTCTGAGTTGAATGCGATTAAAGGGATTCAAATGCTTCAGGACGGTGGAGTTGATCTGATCGAGCAACCGTGCGCGATTCACAATATTGAAGCCATGCAACGTCTGACGCGCAAGTTCGATATTGCCATTATGGCGGATGAATCTTTAACGGGTCCGCAAAGTGCTTATCAACTAGCAAAAAGCAATGCTGCCTCAGTATTTGCAGTAAAAATTGCCCAATCAGGTGGTCTGATTGAAGCCTGTGAGGTCGGGAAAATTGCCACTCTGGCAGGGATTGATCTTTACGGTGGCACCATGTTGGAAGGTCCTGTTGGCACCATTGCTTCCGCACATGCCTTCTCTACTTTTAGCAATTTAGCCGCAGGCACGGAACTGTTTGGTCCGCTACTACTCACGGAAGAAATTTTAAAAACACCACTCCAATATGGCAATTTTGAACTCAAAATTCCAACTGGCCCAGGTCTCGGTATTGAACTGGATGAAGACAAAATCGACAACTTACGTCGTCAATAATTTAAGGAGTTGCCATGCTTTTTCATGTACGAATGGATGTAAATATCCCGCTCGATATGCCAGTTGAACAAGCCAATCAAATTAAAGCAGTTGAAAAGGCCTATTCACAAGATTTACAACGTCAAGGCAAATGGCGTCATATCTGGCGCATCACTGGACAATACTCAAACATCAGTATCTTTGATGTGGACAGCAATGAGGAACTGCACAATATTTTACAGGGACTGCCTTTATATCCCTACATGAATATTGAAGTGATGGCGATGAATCGTCACCCATCAGCCATTCGTGAAGATGACAGCTAAACGCGCATAGCAGATAAAGTTAAAAACAGAATTTGAACAAGGAATGTGGCAAGCCAAGCAAGCAGCAAAACAGCAAGTTCGCAAGCCACCAAAAACTATCATACTTCAGGAGATTATGTATGAACCGTCAAGAAATCGATGCACTGGTTAAAAAAATGAATGTGGATACCGCGACAGGTGAAGTCAATCCACGTGTACAACAAATTGTGGTTCGTCTGCTCGGTGATCTTTTTCAGGCGATTGAAGATTTAGATATCTCGCAAAGTGAACTATGGAAAGGTCTGGAATACTTTACCGATGCAGGCCAAGCCAATGAACTTGGCTTATTGGCAGCAGGCTTAGGTCTAGAGCATTATCTAGATTTGCGTGCCGATGAAGCAGATGCCAAAGCAGGTATTACGGGTGGTACACCACGTACTATTGAAGGTCCATTGTATGTGGCTGGTGCGCCTGAATCTGTCGGTTTCGCCCGTATGGATGACGGTTCTGAATCGGACAAAGTCGATACTTTATTCATCGAAGGAACTGTAACCGATCCTGAAGGCAATATTATCGAAGGCGCTAAAGTTGAAGTGTGGCATGCTAACAGCCTAGGTAACTATTCGTTCTTTGATAAATCTCAATCTGACTTTAACTTACGTCGTACCATTTTGTCGGATGCCAATGGTCACTATGTGGCACAAACAACCATGCCTGTGGGTTATGGCTGCCCACCAGAAGGGACCACACAAGCTGTGCTGAACTTACTCGGTCGTCACGGTAACCGCCCTTCTCATGTGCACTATTTTGTGTCTGCACCGGGTTATCGCAAATTAACCACGCAGTTCAATATCGAAGGTGATCAATACCTGTGGGATGATTTTGCATTTGCAACACGTGAAGGCTTGGTCGCAACTGCTGTTGATGTGACTGATGAAGCTGAACTTGCTCGTCGTGGTGTGAATAAGCCATTCAAACACATTACCTTTAATGTTGAATTGGTTGCAGAAAAAACAGGTGCGCCAACTACCGAAGTTGACCGTCGTCGTGTCGGTGCTTAACACCACAAATTTACTGTGAGCTAGACCTTAGCTCACAGTTTTTAAATTTCTATGCATACCCGTTTATACAGTAATTCGTATGTATAGAAATTTGAAAACATGGATAAAAGGTTGGCCTTATGATTGATAAAAGTACCCTCACATTGACTGAGGCACTGTCACAGATCAAGGATGGCGCAACCATCATGATTGGTGGCTTTGGCACCGCAGGACAACCCGCAGAACTGATTGATGGATTGATCGAACTCGGGATCAAAGATCTGGTCATCGTCAATAATAATGCAGGTAATGGCGATTATGGTTTGGCCAAACTGCTTAAAACAGGTGCTGTACGTAAGATCATCTGTTCTTTCCCTCGTCAGTCAGACTCATGGGTATTCGATGAACTGTATCATGCTGGCAAAATTGAACTGGAACTGGTACCACAAGGCAATCTAGCGTGCCGTATTCAAGCTGCAGGTATGGGCCTCGGTGCAGTCTTCACGCCAACTGGCTTTGGTACTTTATTGGCAGAAGGTAAAGAAACCCGTCATATCGAGGGCAAAGACTATGTACTTGAGTATCCAATTAAAGCCGACTTTGCCTTGATCAAAGCTCATCAAGGTGATCGTTGGGGCAATCTGGTTTATAACAAATCTGCACGTAACTTTGGCCCAATCATGGCCATGGCTGCGGATGTCACTATTGCTCAAGTTTCTGAACTGGTCGAACTGGGGCAACTTGATCCTGAACACATCATTACCCCTGGGATTTTTGTACAGCATCTAGTCGCTGTCGATGCAGCCAATGGTACAGGAGCATAAACATGAGCTATCAAAAACTAAGCCGTGACCAAATTGCTGAACGTGTCGCACAAGATATTCCCGATGGTGCTTATGTCAATTTAGGCATTGGCCTACCAACCAAGATTTCCAATTATCTTCCTGCCGATAAAGATGTGTTCTTACATTCTGAAAATGGCTTGCTGGCATTCGGTCCACCACCTGCCAAAGGTGAAGAAGATCCTGAGTTGATTAATGCAGGTAAGGAATACGTCACTATGCTTACTGGCGGCAGCTTTTTCCACCATGGCGATTCCTTTGCCATGATGCGTGGCGGGCATTTGGATATTGCCGTGCTTGGTGCTTTCCAAGTAGCAGCCAATGGTGATCTAGCCAACTGGCATACTGGTGCGGCAGATGCAATTCCTGCGGTAGGTGGTGCGATGGATTTGGCGGTAGGTGCCAAGAAAGTGTTTATCACCACCGATCACAACACCAAGCAGGGTGAACCCAAGATTGTTGAAACCCTTTCATATCCAGCCACAGGCTTGAAATGTGTCGATCGTATTTATACCGATCTGTGTGTGATTGATGTGACCACAGAAGGTTTAAAAGTGATTGAGAAAGTGGATGGTCTGAGCTTTGATGAGTTACAGGCATTGACGGGTGCTCAATTGATTGATGCGACACAAGGATAATGAATCTCCCCTAACCCCTCTTTAAAAAGAGGGGAACTCCTCCCTTTATTAAAGGGAGGTTGGGAGGGATTTTAGATAATGGAAAAACACATGAAAAACGCTTATATCATCGATGCCATCCGTACACCATTCGGTCGTTATGCCGGTGGTCTTGCACCTGTACGTGCTGATGACTTGGGAGCTATTCCAATTCAAGCCTTGATGCAACGCAATCCAAGTGTCGATTGGCAACAAGTGGATGATGTGATCTATGGCTGTGCCAATCAGGCAGGTGAAGACAATCGCAACGTTGGACGTATGTCAGCACTATTGGCAGGTTTACCTTATCAAGTGCCTGCTACCACAGTGAACCGTTTATGTGGTTCATCTTTAGATGCCATTGCGATGGCGGCACGTGCGATTAAAGCCAATGAAGCTGACCTAATTATTGCAGGTGGTGTCGAAAGCATGAGTCGTGCGCCTTATGTAATGGGCAAATCAGATAGTGCCTTTGGCCGTAACCAAAAGATTGAAGACACCACCATGGGCTGGCGTTTTATTAATCCAAAACTGAAAGAAATGTATGGTGTAGATACCATGCCACAAACGGCTGAAAACGTGGCGGAACAATTTAAGATTAATCGTGCCGACCAAGACCAGTTTGCACTTAACAGCCAACAACGTACGGCAACGGCGCAAGAAAATGGCTTCTTTAAAAATGAAATCGTGCCTGTCAGCATTCCACAGCGTAAGGGTGATGCAGTTATGGTGGATACCGATGAGCATCCACGTGCATCAACCACATTGGAAACGTTGACTAAACTCAAGGGTGTGGTGAAAGCCGAAGGTACCGTCACAGCAGGTAATGCCTCCGGGATTAATGATGGTGCAGCAGCATTGCTAATCGCTTCTGATGAAGCGGTAGAAAAATACCAGCTCAAGCCACGTGCCAAAATCATTGCCGCGACTACCGTTGGGGTTGAACCACGGATTATGGGTTTTGCGCCTGCACCTGCAATCAAGAAATTACTGAAACAGGCCAATCTGTCTCTAGCTCAGATGGACGTGATTGAACTGAATGAAGCCTTTGCGGCACAGGCTTTAGCAGTGACGCGTGATTTGGGTTTGGCGGATGATGATGCACGAATTAACCCAAATGGTGGTGCAATTGCCTTGGGTCATCCTTTAGGTGCTTCAGGTGCGCGTCTAGTCACCACCGCCTTAAACCAGCTTGAACAGATCCAAGGTCAATATGCCTTGTGTTCGATGTGTATTGGTGTTGGTCAAGGGATTGCCTTGATTATTCAACGTATCGAACAAAATTAAGGAAGAGTAATGTCAGTTTTTCAATCCGCCGATGCACAGATCAACTATCAGACTTTTGGCGATCCCAGCTCCCCTGCACTGGTGTTTTCCAACTCTTTGGGTACTAACTATGGCATGTGGCAGAAGCAGTTCAATTATTTTAAAGAACACTTTTATGTGATTTGTTATGACACACGCGGTCATGGCTCATCTTCAACACCAACAGGCCCATATACGCTGCAACAACTCGGTGAAGATGTCATTCGCCTACTCGATCATTTAAAGATCGAAAAAACTCATTTCTGTGGTATTTCCATGGGTGGAATAACAGGTCAATGGCTTGCTATTCATTATCCAGAACGTTTTCAGCGAGTGGTTGTGAGTAATACTGCCGCGAAGATTGGACAGGAACAAGCATGGCTGGATCGTGCTCAACTGGTTCGAAAGCAAGGTTTAGTTCCAATCGCCACAACAGCAGCATCACGCTGGTTTACAGATCCCTTTATCCAAAGTCACCCTGCAATCGTCAATAATCTGTGTAACGACTTAAGTGCTGGCAGCGCAAATGGTTATGCCAATTGTTGCGAGGCTTTGGCTAAAGCGGATGTCCGTGATCAACTCAAAGACATCCACATTCCCGTTTTGGTGATTGCAGGGACGCAAGACCCTGTCACTACCGTTGCCGATGGCCAATTTATGCAACAACAGATACCACAATCGAAACTGGTCGAAATCAATGCCTCACATATTTCAAATATTGAGCAGGCAGAAAGCTTCAATCATATTTTAAAGGACTTTCTGACTGACTAGCTGATCAAGTTAATCATTAAAAAATGGCCTGAAATGGCCATTTTTTTTATATCTTACATATCGTTAATATCGAATCATCACCGATTTAAGTTCAGTATAATCATCAATGAATGCATCAGAAAACTCTCGACCAAGACCAGAAGCTTTCACCCCGCCAAATGGTACAGATGGATCTAGGAAGGTATGCATATTGACCCAAACCGAACCTGCCTCAATTTTGGGGATCAAACGCAAAGCTTTTGCCAAATCATTGGTCCAAATACTGGCTGTCAAACCAAAACGCGAGTGATTCATCATTGAAATCAACTCTTCATCACTTTCAAAAGGGATCACATCGACCACAGGACCAAAGGTTTCTTCAATAAATAAAGGATCATCAATCCCCTGCACTTTAAGTAATGTCGGTTCTACAAAATACCCAATACCTTGGATGGCTTGACCACCACAAATCACTTGATCATTTTGCTGTGCAAGGTCGAGATAATGTTTAACCTTATCAAAATGCGGTTTATTAGACAGTGGTCCAAACATACTGGATTCATCTAAAGGCGAACCAATTGTTATCTGTTGAATTGCTCCTGTCACCTTTTCTACAAATTCATTATATTTGGACTGATGCACAAAGAAACGCTCTGGTGCTGCACAAACCTGCCCCTGATGTACAAAGGTTGCCTGTAACAAGGTTGGTAGGATTTCATCCAGATTGGCATCAACTAAAATGGCTGCAGCATTTTTTCCACCGAGTTCCAGACTGACCCGAGTAAGATCATTCTTCATCGCTTGTTGACCAATCGCAATACCCGTAGGAACTGACCCTGTAAAAGAGACTTTTTTCACCAAAGGTGAATTGATTAAATGTTGTCCAGCCTCCCCTTTACCTGTGACCACATTAATCACTCCTGCTGGAATTCCTGCTTCAATTGCAAGTTCAGCCAAACGTAATAATGACAAAGTGGTGAATTCACTCGGTTTCAGCACAATGGTACAACCTGTGGTTAATGCTGAACCTATTTTCCAGCATCCAATCATCAGAGAAAAATTCCACGGTACAATCCCTGCCACCACGCCAACAGGTTGGCGTAAGGTATAGGCTGTATATTTTTCTCCATTCATGGAGGGAATTGAGGGCTGCATGGTTTGCCCATGAATTTTGGTTGCCCAGCCCGCAAAGTACCTTAAAAAAACAACTGTTTGTGCCACTTCCAAATGGCGAGCCAGATGAATCAATTTGCCCGTTGTTAACGTTTCAAGTTGAGCCAATTCTTCAGCATGTAATTCCACTAAATCAGCTAATTTATTGAGTTTTAAACCACGTTCATAAGGTGACGTATTGGCCCAAGCATGATGAAAGGCCTCATGCGCACTCTGAACCGCTTTTTCAACTTCGTTTTGAGTCGCAATAGCAATGGTTGAAACCACCTGCTCTGTCGCAGGGTTGATCAACTCAATCCGTTCTGATGTTTCTGCTGGAATGGTTTGACCATCAATAAAGTGACCATGCTGACGAGCCATAAATTGCTGTACACTTGCTAGAATCTGTACTTCACTCATTATTTTTTCCTCTTGAATATCTAAATATTGCAATCACAGCAATTAAGCGACCTGATTTAAAATGAATTCAGCACCACGCTCGCCAATCATGATCGCAATGGCGTTGGTATTTCCGCTTGGAACTTGTGGGCAAATCGAACAGTCAATGACGCGTAAATTTTGAAAACCATGTACTTTAAGCGTCTGGTCTGTGACTGAATCTTTTGGTGTATTGCCCATTTTGCAACTACCCGCAGGGTGATAAACCGTTTTAATGTTCTGACGCATCCATGTATCAATCGCGGCAACATTCTCAGGATCAATATTTGCAGGCTCAATGATGTCTTGGACAATGGCTTTTAAGGCAGGTTGTTGTAATAAACGCAGTCCTGCCTGCACCGCACGAATATTGGCCTCAATATCCTCCTGATGACCTAAATAGTTTGGATCAATGATCGGCATTGCTTTCGGATCTCGACTACTTAAACGTAGAGTTCCTCGTGCTTTCGGCTGTATATGTCCGACTTTAATCGTCAGCCCATGTGCTTGAGCTGTGCCTTTTTCACCAGGGGTATTATCAAAGTTATCCAGTACAGGCAGGAAATGGAACTGTACGTCAGGACGGCCATTGTTGTTGGTATCGATAAAGCCACCCCCTTCAAGAATATTTGAGGTCAACACACCTGAACGGGTAAATTGCCATTGTAAAAAGTTCCGCACCGCGTTTAAGCCTTGATCTTCTCCAAGCAAGCTATTATTGCTTGTTACCGTGGCATTGACCGACATATGCAAATGATCGTGAAAATTTTCGCCTACAGGTAGGTCTTGGATACATTCAATTCCGAGTTCATCTAAATGCTGTTTTGGACCAATTCCCGAAAGCAATAAAACTTTAGGGCTGCCAATTGCCCCCGCACTTAGGATGACTTCTTTTCTTGCATTTACAGTCGTCGTCGGTTTACCAGCAATACTAAATGTCACACCCGTTACTTGATTGCCTTGAGTTTCAATATTATGTACCAATGCATCGGTAATCACAGTGAGGTCTGGATGAGCCTCAACGGATTTTAAATAAGTTTTTGAGGTGCTGGCACGTGCACCATTTCGCGTGGTGGTTTGATAGAATCCTACACCCGCTTGGTTCCAGCCATTGATATCATTGACATAGTTCATTCCCATTTGCTGACCTGCTTTAATGCAAGCAAGGGTTAAAGGATGGCGATAACGGTTTTCGCTAACGGGTAAAATGCCATCCTGTCCGTGATATTCGTCAGCAAGGCTTTCATTTTTTTCTGCTTTTTTAAAGAATGGCAGTACATCTTGATAAGACCAGTTGCTGCATCCCCATTCCGATGCCCATAAATCATAGTCCTGACGCTGTCCACGACAATAAATCATGCCATTGACTGAACTGCCACCCCCCAAGACTTTGCCTTGTGCAAGGATCATCTCTCGCTGATTGCAGTGTTTTTGTGGGACAGTCATATACGGCCATGATTTTTGTTGGAAGACTTTAATCACGGTTGCAGGAATAGTATGGAACAAACTGCTGTCTTTGCTTCCAGCTTCTAGAACCAATACCCGTCCTGCATTGGTTTGTAATAAACGCGCTGCCACAACACAACCCGCTGAACCCGCGCCAATAATGATGTAGTCATACTCTTTATCCATCTGATCTCATCCTAAACGTCTTTCTCTGACGGCACTGCTGACCGATCCACACATCCCAAATCTGATCTAATAGATGTATTGCAGAATCAATTGTGCATATAGATTGGTTTTGTCATCATAATTTTGTGTGCCACCACTGTGGATATCATGCTTTGGCTTATACAGTCCGATCAGTGGAATAACGGTGAGATTGTTATTGACTGACCAAACTGAAAACACATCCAGCTCATGCCCATCGACATTTGCCAATGACTTATTTACGGTTTGAAACTTATAGGCCAAAGCACCCAACATAAAATTCTCTTTTAAGTTCATCATGTAAGAGACTTGGTGAATATCGGCATTTTTATTGAAGGGTCCTGCATAATTTCCAGCGACTTCGCCCTGAAACCATGTTCCAAATCCAACCGTATTGCCGTAAAACATTGGGTCGTACTGATCGGAAAAATGGCTGAAACGATATCCTAGGGACGGTGTATATTTTGTAGATAAGAAGTTATAGTTTAGTCCCAGATAGCCCGCATTTTCCGTGCTGTCCTGTTTATCCTGAACCACCCATTCAGACTTTAATTGCAGTTCAGGTAAAGCTTGATAGTTCAAGCGTAAGGCATAATTCTTAAGGTCCTGACGTCCTGAAATGTGTTCGGCATCATCAAGGTCCAAGACATTTAAATAAGTAAAACCAATGCCTTTATCTTTGAGTTGATAGATCAGATCAGTCACAAACAGTTCTGATGAAAATTGTGCTTTGTTATTCGACTTTAAATACGCCAGTTTTAGCGTCGTATCTTGTTGCGGTTTATATTGAAGTAGACTGCTAAAATCGAAGCTGCGTCGTGCCGCCAAATAATAAGCCCCACCTCGATCGAGTGCACCGTCCGCAGGTACTTTACCTAGGTTTAACGCATCACCCGCAATGAAAAAACCATCACCAATCATGATATTTTGCCGACCAATACTGAAATTATAAGTCGTCAATTCATCTTTATGGGTACCATCTTTAAAGCCAATCACCCATTCATTCACATCGGTTTTACGTTCTTTTCCATTACTATTTTGACCTGCATCGCCATCACCAAATGTTGCCGAACTAATTCCGCTTAAACTGGCATAGAGCTGATGGTTTTGAAATGTTTGCTGCCCTTTGGCCCCATATTTAAGATGGCCTTCTTGCCAATTGATCCGCTGGTCATCGATGTTTTCACCGTTATAACCTTTAGCACTACTAAAAGCACCAAAGGTTGCTTCAAAAATCGGTTTAATTTCAAGCTCACCTGCATATGCAGTTGAAAAATATGAGACAAACAGCGTCCCTCTCACGACTTGAGAAAGTAAAGTTTTCATACAAAATTCCTTTTTTGTCAGCGATCTACTCAGCGCTCAGTTTTGGGTAATCGTGGATTACCCATATAACTTGATCTGCGTTGTTAGTGATGCTCGTGTTGGACATGTTCCTGTTCATCACCCAAATTCAACGTCGGGGTGTTGTCAAAGAAATTCCACGGTTTGATCAAGGTATAGACCCATTCCGTCGGCATGATTGGCCATTCTTCGGCACGTGCCACATGGGTCGTTCCTGTGGTCATCCACACCACAAGGTCTTTATTTTCAATATTTTCATTGTTCTGAATAAATTGACCTAAACCCGTATCATGAGTTGAACGATTCGAATATTTTCCTTCAGGATAACGTTCATCTGGATTGTATTGTGTCACCCAAATTTGTTTATCCATAAAGTTAAGGCGTTTAAATAGCCATTCATCTGGGGCAAAATTGGCACCCTTCGCTACTGGATGAGTTCCGCCCGCAAACGGAATCAATTGGTAAGAAACCGGATTACCTAATTTATTTTCCTTATTGAAATTGGTCAGTAAACGAATAGTAGATGGATCAAATTTTTCAGCCGCATTTTGCTCATTGCTAATCACTTTACTGTCAATTTGCATCGTGCTTGTACGCACGCCACCTCTGTCATTGGCCTTCACCACAGGGTCCATATGCATAAAGCTGTTGTTTTCCCCATCTACATCCATATCTAAGCGGAAGTTATAGATGTGCTGATGGGTTGTACCCACGATATTATGGTCAATCAGAGTGCCATATTTAGTGTCTTCTTTGGCGGTACTGTCATGCATGGTGCGTGATTTAACGCCTTTCACCGCTTCAATACCCGTTGCACCTGCATTAATCCCAATCACACCATTTTGGGCAAAGACCCAGTCAAACATATAATCGTAGTTACCCACCGTACTAATCCAGCGCACCACAAGTTCACGGCGTGCTTCGCTAGCATCCTGATCACCAAAAATTTCTTGGTGTTTATACTCAGGTCCTGCATAACGCTCAAAAATAGCGATGGCGTTCGGAATAATTTGCGGTTGTCCCTTGTAGTCGGCAATCACTGCATCCAGTAACACCGCATTTTCGGGTGCATCGGTTCCCAGTTGAATGCTTGAGGTCAGGGTTCCCATGCCGTACTCACCTGAATCCAGATAAGATTTGAAGTACCATCCCATATCTGGGTCGCCATAAGGAACCACCATGCCGCCCAAATTCCCTTCATACATGACCTTACGTTTTACCCCTTTATCCTTATAGGTGACCGTAGAAAGCTGGAGGCCGACACGTGAATCCAGTGCCACATGGAAACACCAGTTACCCCAATGTACGGTTTGTCCTGTAATGGTAAAGTTTTTACCTTCAGGTTCACTGATATTGAGCGGTTTGATTTTCGGTGGCTGAGTATTCTTGGTGGCATAAGGCCGATCAGTCATCGGTACAGGAATCATTGCCCCTTCTTCAATTTTAATAATTTTTTCTTTGTCTAAATCCACCACTGCGACAAGATTTTCAATCGGATGCGCCCAATAGTTACCATCTCCTGTATCCAGATAAGATACGACTTTTAAGACATTCAGTTGTTTATCTAAACCATCTTTCCCGCCAAAATAGCCGACAGTTAATGGATTGGTGATCACTTTCTTCACATCAGTGATGCCACGTTTACGTAAAGCATCCTGATATTCTTTACTGGATTCGATCACACGCTGAACCGTCTCGAAGTTATCCAGCAACACCATACCGTGCGTATCTTTAAGGACATTCCATTTTGTAACTTGCTGCGTATTCAGGTCTACTTCACCTTCAATTGCCTGATTGCCTTTCAATAAAATGAATGACGCCACACGGTCATCTTTATACTCTTTATGATTAATAAAGAAATCCCAGACTTTGGCCTTTTCTGGCTCCTTCAGCTTCAGCTCAGCAAAACGCATATTTTTATAGGCATACTTTGAGCGACTAATCACATCAAAGGTCTTTTTGATTTCTGCCGTATTTAAACTATTGAGCGGATGAAAGGTATTTTCAATTTTAAAGGTCTGGTCTAAACCCGACTGAAATACTTCATTGAAAAAATCTTTCCCAATAACAGGCTTACCGTCTTTGATTAATACTGGGACGCTCAGCTTTAAGGGTTTTCCATTCACCAAGACCTGATCTGAATTAGGTTTGGCTCTGACCTGCATGGAACCTTTGGTGATGGTATAGCTATTGGTGAAGTCATCTTTGACCACTTTGGCACCCTGTTCACTCATGTTTTGATAGAGTGGCACCAATTCGGCAGCCTCACCATGCGCATAAGCGGTGCTATGAACAGCACACAAACTCGCAGCGATGGATAAGTTAAACGCCAGTATTTTTTGTATCTCTTTCAATAATCTTTGTTTATGCATCACGTTGATCCTTTTTCATCTATCCCTGAGCGATCTGTATCAGATCGTTAAAATGCTCTTTGCTCTGTGTGCAGCGACTAAAATCAACTTCATATTTCAAGTCGATTGAAGCGCTTTAATCTTCCCTTATTGATTTAATTTCAACACAGTTGCATGGGTCTAGCTTGTCCAAGAATGACGTGGAACTTGTCTAAAAATGACATCAAAAATGCTTAAGCCAACATTGTCTCTCTAAATTCTTTGGGAGAGATACCATAGGTTTTTTTGAAGATTTTTGAAAAATGAGCACCATCCCAAAAGCCCCATTTCAGCGCGATTTGAGTGATCGAACTCTGCTTGTTTCTTTTATCCAGTAGATCTGTTTTGACCCTCTCGAGTCGTTTGATCTGTATGTACTTATTAATCGATAAATTTTCTTGCACAAATAATCGATAAAGATGCCGTAACGATACCCCGATATGTGCAGCAATCAACTTGGGAGAGAGATCAGGTTTTGTCAGATTTTCAATAATATAGCGCTCGGCTTTTTCCAAAAGATTATTCTGATTATTATTAATATTTTTATAATTAATGGTCGGTTTGATGAGAGCAATCAACGCATCTTCAAAGGCATTACCATCTTCAGATGCATACCAAAGCTTGATATTTTCAGGCGACATATTTTTCAGAATATTCTTCAGCAGAAAACCGCTCATATTTTGAGTGATCAACTTACCAAAATATTCAGAACTAATATTCTCTTTCAGCAATTTTTCTCGTGATAGATGCACTGAAATCTGGCTGACTAAACCTTGTGGAAACATCGAGATGGTTTCGACAGGATCAACCAAGACAATATCACCCTCATTTAAGGTCAAAGTTTCATTTTTATATTGCAGCAACATTTTGCCCGAATACTGCAAAATCAAAAAACAGAAGCGATTATTGACCCGATCAATTTCATCCGCCTTTCGGACAATTTTATTGGCGTTATTTTTAATAAAGGCAATCTCGGTATCACCCAGTAAAAAACATTGCACTTCGCCAATAAATAAATTCCGTGTCCCATCAAAGTCTGTTTCAAAATTGCCGCACACATTCTTGATATGATGCGTCCACGTTAACAGTGCATCACTCACATATTGGTTCATTCCTTCGCTCCCCTGTGCTGCAACAATTGCTAAAGTTTGTTCTTTAGCACTGCTGCTCTGTTTTGGCTTGTATGCAATCCTGTTTGATAAACAAACAAGTTGCGTGCCAAAAATTCCTCATCCTTGGAATTGTTTTTTGATTATAACCAACGAGCAATAAAGCAGCTGATAAATCAATTCAATTTATCAGCTTCACCCAGCTTATGCTACACCAGCAAAGTCTCTCAGCATGGTGATAAAGGTCTCCTTTTGCTCATCCGAATATTTTTCAAACACCTCATTTTGATGGCTATCGGCAATATCAAATAGATAATGCGCAGTTTTCTTGCCTTTTTCGGTGAGTTTAAAAAAGCCATCACTCTCAATCAGCAAACCATCTTTTTTCAAAATGGTCGCTGCCTGCTCTACTTCGCGCATCGGCATGGCAATATCACGCGGCAAATCTGCTTTATTCGAGGCAGTACCACTCCCCAGTACCAACAATAAACGCGCTTCACTGGTACGGAATCCTGTCACTAGCTGCTTTGGAATATAGTCAGTTTGATAGAACTTGAATGCACGGCTCATCAAATAACAGACATTGCTATATAAATGCCCTTGATGCATTTCACCAATATCTTCAGCTTCAACGGTGTCTTTTAACTGCAATAACGGATGTGGAATCACACCTGAATAAGCCCCTTGGTGATAGACCAGCGGACTACGTCCTTCATCCCGAAAACGTACCACTTTGCCGATAATAATCCAGTGATCCCCACCTTCAATAATCTCATGGCGTTCACATTCAAATACCGCAGAACAGTGGTCTAAAATGGGTGCTTGACCCGAACCTGTCTGATAACTGGTGCCTTCATATTTATCGATATTTCGACGTGAAAATTTATTGGATAATTCGATCTGCGAGCCCGATAAAATATTCACTGCAAAATGTGAAGCCTGTTCAAATACAGGGAAACTAGATGAGTTTTTATCAATACTCCATAAAATCAGCGGTGGATCTAGCGACACTGAATTAAAACTATTGGCAGTCACCCCCACCTTTTCACCTTGAGCATTCTGCGCAGTCACAATGGTGACACCTGTGGCAAAATTTCCCAAAGCACGTCTGAACTGCATTGGATCTATTGTGATTTCATCCATTGATTTTAGTGAATTCATTATTCTCTCCTGAATCTTTTATCCTGTTTCTGGCCGATATTTGATACCGATTTATCCTGATTAAATCGCTTAAATATCCAGTACCAATCGTGCTGACTTAGAACGTGAACAGCACACCAATATCTGCTCATTACTGGCCTTCTCTTCATCGGTAAAATACACGTCGCGATGGTCTGGCTCACCTTCAATCACATCGCACATACAGGTACCGCAAACGCCTTGTTCACATGACATTTCAATCTCAATGCCTTCTCGCGCCAAGGCCTGCAAAATGGTTTCTTCTGCATTGACCATAATGATCTTGCCGCTTTGCTGCGCCACAACTTCAAATGCATCGCCACCTGTTTCAACTTCAACCTGAAAGTATTCCTTATGAATCTGCTGCTCTGGAAAGTTTTGTGTACGGGCTAAATTGATCACCCAATCCATAAATCCATTTGGACCACAGGTATAGATATGGCTGTCTTGATCAATGTCTTGAATGGCGGATTGGAAAAACTCGCGATGGCTTGCTCCTTCCGATTTAAAATGAAAGGTCGTGAAAGGCGCCAAGATGCCCTGTTTAATTTCATCGACAAAAGCACAGCGTTCTGGGCTTGCGCCGCAGTAATGCAGTTCAAAAGAAGTGCCTTCCTGTGCCAATTGATAGGCCATCGTAATCAGTGGGGTAATCCCGATCCCACCACCCACCAGTACCGCATGTTTGGATTTCACTAAAGGAAACAGATTTTTCGGTTCGCTAACCTGAATCTGCATGCCATCTTTCAAATCATCAAAGGCCGAGACTGAACCACCACGTGATTCTGGGTCGCGTAAAATCCCAAGTCGGAACAGACCGACATCATTCGGGTTTTGGCATAATGAATACTGACGCACCATGCCATTCGGGAGGTGCACATCGATATGCGCACCTGCTTCAATTTTGGGTAATACGGTCGAATTTGCAGATTCAAATTCCATGACTGCAACATTCCCACCTTCGACATGACGGTTTTTTACCACCACGTTATAAAGTATCGTCATGATTTCTCTCCCTGATATGCATCTTGCCGAAGGCTTAACGCATAAATAATCCACCGTTAATATCCCATGTTGCCCCAGTTACAAAGGCAGCACTTGGACTGGCCAATAGCCCACAGGTTTCGGCAATAAATTCCATGCTGCCTAATGCTCTGACGGGGATATTTTGAATAAATTGCGCCATTTTTTCGTCAGACACCACGCTATGTACAATCGGTGATTCCATTGGCCCAGGCGCAATCGCATTCACTGTCACGCCTTGGGCTGCAAACTCTTTGGCAAAGATTTTGGTTAGGGTAATAATTGCGCCTTTGGTAGAAGCATAATGTGCGCCTGTCGCAGTACCACCATTTTGCCCAGCCAGAGACGCCATATTGACAATACGGCCATAGCCTTGATCAGCCATATATTTGCCAATGATCTGGCAAGACTGGAACGTACCACGCTGATTCACTTGCGTGATCATGTCAAAATCCGCGGCACTAATTTCAAGAACAGGGGTTGCTTTGGTCATGGTGGCATTGTTAATTAACACATCCAGTTTTGAGAATGTCTGCTGAATCCACTGTACTGCGGCATGAAAATCAGCCTCAACCGAGATATCCAGTTTTAGTGGAAATATATTCTCTGCATGTGGACTACGTGCTTTGGCTTGCTCTGCTTTCTCTAAAGTACTGGCAGACAGGATCACTTGATGCCCTTGCGCTGCAAAATATTCGGCAATGATATTCCCTAAACCCGAAGCGGCACCTGTGACTAAAACAACCTGTTTCATTTTTTGCTCCTAGAGAATGTAGCTGATACCCGCCAAGGTATCGGTTGAGTTAACTAAATTGATAATTTTACGATTGATCTTAAAACCTTGTTCCGTATCACGAACCAGATGGAAAGTCACATCAGCGGTATAATGTTTGAGGTTTTCTTTACGGAATTCACGCAAGTTCTGCGCACAACGCAAAATGATTTCACCATCTTGATCTTTGACGATGCGGATTCGCGACACACTACGCACGGTATTGGCTTTTGGTGCAGTTGAAATCGCTTCACCATTTTCCAAACGCTGTACCCGTAACTTACGCATATGATGGTCGTCATAGGCATAGTTCAAATTATTTTCATAATCGGTCAGTTTTGGATCGATTGGGATGATATACACACCTTTTTCATTCCAAAGGTCCAGCCAAGTATCATGCTCAGAATGGTCCAGCATATCGGCTTCTGCCCAAATAAAAGCGGTCACTTCATTCAGTAAATTTAAATCGATTTTCATGGCGCTCTCCTTAAGCCGTCATCATCTTTTTCCACTGCTGATAGGCAGCGCGCATCCCAGTTTCTGCACTGACATCGCTCTTTAAGCCATCTTCAGTTTTGACTTCACCTGGCAGGCCACGATTCAGCATGATCCACAGGTCATTGCCTGCATTGGCACCATGTTGTACACGTTCCCACGCTTCCGAATCATCTGGCGTACCGAAGCCAAATGGGCCTTGGAAATGTTCATGCAGACGTAAACGATATTGGTTAGCAATTTGCGGACCGCCATCCATGGTAATCACGGAATGGTGAATTTCAGTTTCATTGACTGAAATCGGTTGCATCACTCGGAAGAACGCCATTGAACAGGCAATGTTCGGGAACAGATTCAGGTTGAAACCAGAACCACCCACCGCGCGGACCATACGACGCACTTCCAGTTCTTCATGCCCTTCATCACGTAAAGCTTGAGCCAAGTCTTCAAAACGTTCCTGAATCGGACGCTCCATTAACTCTTCATCCAGATCAACCAATTCAGGAATCATCACCATCACACTGTGACCATTGCCGAGGTCTTCGACATAACCCGGCTGATTTTCAAAGTTAAACAGTTCTTCGGTTTTTTCATCGACTGAACTTAAAAATGACTTGTGCACCAATGGGAAGTGGTAAGCATCCGTAGTATTTTCTAACTGAATTTTCCAGTTACCCGGAAAACGGAAACGGTGCTCGCCCAAGACTTTAATTGGATAACCTGCACCTTGTTTCATAAACAAGTCGATCCATTTTTTCGCAGCACCCAAAAAATCTTCTAAAGGTTCAATGTCCTGTTTAAAAGTGGCGAAAATCATGCCGTTATATTCTTCAACACGCAGGCTAATCAGTGGAAACTCAGACTTATCCAAACATTCTCCGTAGCTTTCAGGTGAAGGCACACCACGTAATGAACCATCTAATGCATAGCTCCAACCATGGTATGGACAAACAAAACTATTGGTTTTACCTTTTTTATGTTCACACACTGTTGCAGCACGATGACGGCAACGATTCAGCAGAACATGGACTTTTTTCTTACGATCCCGAACTACAACCACAGGTTGCTTACCAATATTGATGGTCTTATAGCTACCACCATCTGGAATCTCGCTGGCATGTGCTACCCACACCCAAGTGCTGTAATAAATCTTTTCCATCTCATCTTCAAAGATTTTTTCGTCCTTATACAATGAGGTATGGGCGCGATCACTTTGCACCAATTCGTTGTAATCCATCTCAATGTTGTGCATTGGAATAATACTGTTCATATCAACTATCCTTTTCGATCATCAGTTATTGCTGAGACGGTACTGGCAATGTGGCTGCACTGTCCCAGTGAGATACGGGGCGACTGAAAATATTTTCAGTCTGAAAATGTTTGATCTTCCAACGTCCATCATGTTGCTGTTTAAACTGCACCGTGAGTTTGGCGGCATTTAAATGGCTACGACCATCACGGAAGGTTGAGGTTTGCAACATCAACCAGCTGGCATTGGCCTGATCTGCTTTGATATACATTTGCTCTGAGCTAACAAAATGTGCATTCATGACAAAATGCGACTGCTTTTGGGTATAGCTTTTGAACATGTCATAAATGGCTTGCCAAGAGGCATAGCGACCAAAAGACTGGGCATATTTCTCGCCTATGCCTTCCCAAATGCTGTCCTGATCAAATAAATCCATCAATTCATTCAGATCGGTATTGGCATTCAAGGCATCACAAATTTCCATATAGCGGTTAATGCAGTTACGAATCGCGTTTTGAGCTTCAAGCTGTTGCAGGCGTTGTAACAAAACCGTTAAATCCATTGGCGCATTCATGTCATTCATCCTTGTTGCCACACGGGTTGATTAAATTAAGCTTATAAATAGCCTGGTGCTGGCTTCATACCAAAGCTGACCAAACCTGCATTCTGTAAAGTGGCATCGCCCATAAAAGCATGCTGTGTCACCACATTGGTATCATTCACAAAGCGGCTAAATGGATTGTGGGTATAAATCGCGGTCATGCCTGCCAGCATCTGGATTTT
Source organism: Acinetobacter sp. C26M (assembly GCF_023702675.1). Lineage (NCBI taxonomy): Bacteria > Pseudomonadati > Pseudomonadota > Gammaproteobacteria > Moraxellales > Moraxellaceae > Acinetobacter > Acinetobacter sp. C26M. Next base: position 1,163,601 of record NZ_CP098478.1, on the reverse strand, counting down.
GCGAGTGACGCGGGCACAAACTCGTGCCACATGGGTACAAGACAAACGCATGTCACTGATTTGTTCTGCAGTTGGCGTACGCCCTGCAACCACTTCATTCCAGACGATCTGCATGGTGTCGTAGAACCACACGCGTGCAGCTTTAAACTCAGCTTCGGCTTGGGCAAATTCATATTGAGTTACAGGTCGGCTGGCAATTTCCGCCCCCCCAGTAATTGACGACTTGCCCGGCGCCAGTTTTTGAAATTCTTCGATCGCTGCGGCAGCAACCCCAATTCCCACTACGGTTAAGACTTGAGTGGCTAAAGACAAAGATGGATATTTAAAAAATGGTTCAGGCAGTTTTGAAGGTTCACCACGGACAAAAGTCCATTCCTTCGCGACTAGCACATCTTTCACCACCAAATCATGGCTGCCTGTACCTTTCAGACCGACCGTGTCCCAGGTCATATCGATTTGAGCCTTATTGGCTGGCATCACCGCCATGCGTGGTAAACCCTGTGTCTCATTGTCTTTTTGTGGAGAAATACCGACACCAACAATATCTGCGCCCATACAACCACTGGAAAATTTCCAACGTCCGCTGACCACGACGCCATCATCAGTAATTTCCGCAGGTTGTGGAGGGAAAATGCCACCAGCGAACACAATGTCTGGACTGTCTTTATACAACTGCTCAAGCGTTGCTTCTGGCAAACTCCCCAAATAGGCAGGACTCATGCCGAAACTTGCGACCCAACCGACTGAACCATCTGCTTTGGAGAGTTGCTCAATCAATTCGCAAAATTGTTTCGGTGACCATTCATTGCCGCCAAAACGTTTTGGGACTAATGCTCGATAAACACCGATCTGTTTGAGTTTGTCGATAATGTCCTGACTGACATAGGCTTGCTCATCGAACTCTCCAGTACAGGCACGTTCACGAATTTCTTGACACAAGCGCTCTAATTCCGTTGTAGTTGTGTCCATGACAAATTCCTTTATCGATAAGTTATTCATTCCCTCATTCCTTTTCGGTTATTGCGCTGCACTCACGATATATTTCGCAACAGCACATAAATATTCATCGGCATTGTGTTTCGCCACGATTTGTAAGCCCACAGGTAATCCTTCACTGGTTTGCAGTGGGATTGAAATCGCAGGGTGTCCAGAAAGATTAAAAGGTCGAACCAATCCAGTGAGATTTAAAAATGCAACAGTATTTTCAGCATCAGCAACTTGAGGTGGAAGCTGTGGCAAGGTTGCTAAGATCAAGGCATCGTACTGTTCTAATAAGGCATTAATCTCCGCAGTAAAATCGGCTTTTACCTGTTCAGCCTGTTTGACTTGGGTCAAGGTGGTGTCTGCTGCCTTAAGCAAACGTGCATTGACATCGGCACCCAATAAACCCGTTTCAGTCAATTCGCCATAAGCTTGCCAGTTTTCATAATTGATGATTTGCATGCCTGCATTAAAAGCAGCTTCAAAGCCTTCCAGATTTACAGTGGATACTGTCAGTTTGGCTTGGGTCAGATAATGCTGGATCGTCTCAATGACGGCTGAATCAGCAGCGACATTAAGCCACGCCAGTTTCGGTGCCTGTGCTAATTCAGTATGTTGATGAAAACTTGGATCAATGATTTGCATGGCGGTTTCAATCATTTCGACTGAATTTGCAAAGGGGCCAACGCAATCTAATGAACTTGTTGCTGGATGCACCCCTGCACGGCTGACACGGCCAAAGCTTGGTTTTAAACCGTAAACACCACAACACGCTGCTGGCATACGAATCGAACCACCCGTATCCGTACCTAATGTGAAATCTGCCAGACCAGCTGCAACCGCTGCCGCAGAACCACTCGAAGAACCACCTGGAATCAGTTCAGGATATTTTGGATTTATGGCCGTACCAAAAACGTGGTTAATGCCTGTGATCCCAAAAGCCAGTTCATGCAGATTGGTCTTTGCCGTAATTTGGCAATCAGCAGCGAGAATACGATTCACCACTTCCGCGTTTGTACTTGCAGGTTGGCTTTGCATTAAAGCTTTGCTACCCACCATAGTCTGCATACCTTGAATATCAATGGAATCTTTCACCATGACTTTCAAAGTACCTGCTCCTTTTTGTACCTCTTGTACAATAATATTCATTCACTTTTCCATGTATTTTTATACTTAATACAAATATCGGAAAAAGTAATGTAATTGTCAAGTATTTTTCATGATTAAGAAGCAAGAAAATGTTTTCAATTTTTGTATAATGAGAATGTCCATTTTTATAAAAGTTATTACTTGGCTATGCTTACTCATTTAGAACAATTTCTACCCAACAATGAACCGAGCAGCTTACAGAGCTATCCTTTTTTCTGGATCTCGCAGGTGAATGGTAAATACACACAGCTCATTGAAAAATCTATTAAAAAATTAGGTATCGACAATACACGTCGTAAAATTATTTTAAGTACCAATGCGCTTGAACAAGCCAGTATTACCGAAATTGCCAACCTCTCTACCCTCAAGCTAACCACAGCAACCAAAGCCGTTTATCGCTTGGTAGAGGATGATATTGTGCAAGTCTTCTCTTCGGAGTCAGATGAACGTATCTCTATGGTTAAACTCACAGACAAAGGCAAAGAGCTGGTTGAGCAAATTAATCAAATTAGTCAGGTCACTTTATCTGGCATCTTAAATGCCTTTGATGATGAAGAGCTGCATCAGCTCAATGCACAATTGAAAAAGGTCTTTGACCTCATGCCATCAAGCTAAAGCAATAACATAAGCCCATCATTGTCAGGAGATGGGCTAAAATTCGGATTACGGATTTAAAATATTAAATGGCGGTTTAAGCTGATTTGCGGTAATCCGATCTGAAAAAGTCTGTAGAACTTGCTGTTTATAAGCTGGAATATCGATCTGCTGATAATCATAAAAACCCTGCTGCTCACGTAGACCATTACGTTGCTGTCGCATATTTTCGGCAATAATTTCAGGTGTTCGATAGCGTTCACCTAGCTCTTTTTGTAAATATTGGGAAGCATAATACAAAATATCACCACCGCCCCAATCAATAAATTCCAGCAAGCCCAATACGGAAAAGCGCAAACCAAAACCCGTCCGAATCGCGATATCAATATCTTCTGCGGAAGCCACACCTTCTTCTACCATCCGTGCTGCTTCATTCATTGCCAACGCCTGAATCCGTGGCACGATATAGCCCGCTTTGGCATGACACACCACAGGAACTTTGCCAATCGCATGCAGAAAGCTTTTCAGGGTATTTACAGTCTCATCTGAAGTTTGCTCAGAACGACTTAACTCAACCAGCGGAATCAGGTAGGCGGGGTTTAACCAATGCGCATTGACCACCCGTTCTGGATGAGAAATCATTTGCGCAATATCAGTGACCAAAAAGGTCGATGTCGTCGATGCAACAATACACGTCGGTGTAATATATTGATCCAGCCAAGTAAAAATAACTTCTTTGGCTTGCCTGACCTCGGGTACACCTTCCATAACCAGATCACAGTGTGCTAAGACTGATATTGAAGCCGCACGACTTAAAATCTTAATCTGATCCAGAATAAATACGGTATGTTCAGATTGAATAAACTGGATACTTTCCAGCAACTGCAATTCTTGTTTTAAGTCAGTTTGGATTTGAGCCTGATATTGCTCAAACTCAGCCTCTGTGCGTTGTCTGGCATCAATTAAGGCCACTTTGAGTCCCGCATAGGCAAAAGCAATGGCGATGGCCTTACCCATACGACCAGCCCCCAGTACCGCAACCTGTTGAATCGCTGTCATATTAGACTCCTTGCTGCAAGGTCACTTGCAACTCAGCCTTGCTTTTATCGGCAAGCCCCAAATTCTCAAAAGTCCGCCCGTCCTGATACAAATCCTTGCCTGTCACCGCAGAAGCAATATTCAGCAATCCTTCCGCTATAGGTGTCGCGACACCTGCCCAACGCCCTACGGACACCAGAAAGGACAGCCCCAGACGCGTATCTTCCAACATGTAACGATGAGACTGAAGATCGATGTCCTCACGCCAGTCGCCACTATCGGTTAATTTGCCATGCGCACCACGGCCATACATCCATTCATCCCCCTCACCGTCTTTATTGTAGTGGTCTGCCAGCGGGAAATGCGGCGCAGCATAGCCAAGTGCTTCCCTAAGCTGCATACGTTCAGCATCTAGCTGGTTGGTGACACGGCGAATCGACGGTTGTGTGCCTTCGTTATGGATATCCCATGCTTCGAAATGTTCTAGTGGTCCCGCATTCATCAAGATCAACGGCGGATGAATAATTGGTCCTGCATTCATTAAGGCACCACTGAGGCTGTCTTCGATCGGCTCAACACTTGGATACGCCTGTTTTAAAATCTGGAATGCATGCTCGGACAAGCTGCTTGGGAATACACCAGTTGGTAGACGGGTCGCATAGCCACTCACAACAATCTGATTCACTCCATGCTTACGCACCAAATACGGTAAGGTTCCTGTTTCGGCAAAAGCCACTTGGGCTGTGTTACCCGCCTCGCGCATGGCGTTGGCAAAAATAAAACTACCAAAGGTTGCAGGCGGTAAATACACCACCTGACCCGCTTGAAAGAAAGGCGCTGCCTGCTGAGCCAAATCCTGATGTGTCGTTGCAGGTAAAGGAATAATAATCAACTGGGCATGCTGAATGGCTTGTTCTAAATGATCAGATAGGTTGATCTGCGAATCCAAAAAACCAACAGTGACACTGCGATCACCTCGATAATCTTTGATTTTAAGCTCACCCGTTGCGGCAAGCTGCTGTAAGGCTTCTCGATCACGGCGCCATAACACCACCTCGTGGCCTTTTTCTGCTATTTCCGCTGCTGCTGCATAACATCCATGCCCGCCACCGAGTACTGTAATTTTCATGTGCTTTCCTGCTGATTGATTTTCAATTCAGCATAAAAGAGAGCACGACCTGTGGCTTATCCAAATACGCAACCGTTATTCCATTTACGCACGCATTTGACTCACTGGCACAGCATCTTTTTTAAAGTATGCGAAGGCAAGCAGCCATAACGTTTTTTATATAGGCTGGAAAAATGCCCAAAACTCTGGATGCCATGATCCAGTAGAATATCGGTGATGGTTTCATCTGTCTGTGCATGCAGCAAAGCCAAATGTACCCGTTCCAAGCGTTGCTCACGCATATATTCCACAGGGCTTTGCTGTAAATACTGACTAAAACCTTTTTGCAAGGTGCGTATCGACACATCGCAATACTGGCTTAAATCAGCTAATGAAATTGCTTGTTGTACATGTTCCTGAATATATTGTTGAGCTCTTTTAATATAGCTTGGCAGCAATTGTTGCCGTTGGGTATTCAAACGTTCGGTATAATTATTCGGGATTTTAAGCAAAATTAGCTCAATCAAATACTGGCAAAAACTGGCTGAAATAAAGCTCCAGTTGCGAATATTATAATAGGCATGACACAGATAATTCAGTGTTTCAATGATCGCATCGATCCCTTCTAAACTACAGGATAATGAGGAATGAAAGCGCAATGGTTCCTGACTACGACAGCCTAACATGTTGAATAATTGGGTTTCGATATCCTGTTGCGCCAGTTTTAAAATAATATTACGACAATGCTGATTGGTGATGATCTGTTGTCGCGTATGCGGATGGGTGACCGACATGACTCCTTCTGACTGTAGAATCTGCTGACCGTCCAACCCCACTGTGCATTGCCCTTCTAGCGTGATTCTAAATAAATAAAAGTCAGCACTATCTTCAATACTAATCATGGCTGGTACACTATATTTCAGATCGTACAGCGCGCCATTACCAAAGCTAAAGCCATTCAAACGCGTATTTAGAGGTTCTCGTACTTCGACATCAAAACGATGCGGACATAGGTAATGACTGATTTGGTCTTTAATGGTTTGATAATCATTAGATTTAAATAATAAAAATTCATCCAGATAACGCAGATGCTCCAGCTTAAAAGATGATTGCATCACTTCACTCCCTTGCTAAAGATTTCACTGGCAAAGCATAACGCCCATTACAAAGAATGAGCCTGCGACATCCTCAGTGCAATATCAAATCAAGATCCATGTTCCTGCTGCATACTGTCACTAAATGCCTGACAGCCTTTTTTCAGTAAGATAAAGGCCAATACACATGAAATCGTACCCACAATCGACAGGGACATCCCGACCATGAGTGGATTTTCAAACACCTTATCGGTAATCAAAGCCACCAATGTTGTGCCAATCCCGACCGCAACCAGATTACTGATCAATAAAAATACCGCTGAGATTTGTGCGCGTAACTGGTTCGGTGCCAGCATTTGCATAGCAGTGGTTGAAATCGGCATCGGGAATGAAGCAAAGAACATCGCAGGCACTAAAAATACCACGGATAACCATAACTCATTCACCTGAGTAAAAATCATCATCGGAATAATTAAACCCACGATACCAATCACCCCAGTAATCATCGGCGCATCCTTACGACCTTTTTGAATAAACCAGTCATTCAGCCAACCCGCACAAAATACGCCTAGAATATTCGCCACCAATAACACACTACCCAGCATATAGCCCGCTTCAGTTGGAGTCAGACCAAACTTGCGCATATAGAATGCAGGCGACCAACTGATCAAGCAATACAAAGCCATCGCATAAAAAGTAAAACCTAAATAGTGACATTTGAAGGTACGACCATGCTTTTTAATAAACTTGAATGCATCCTTCATACTGGTTTTTTCTACTTGCCCCTGTGCATTTAGGCGCTGACCTTTACGCTGAGGTTCTCTCACGGTGAGTAAAACTAATAGACCAATAAAGACACCAGGTAGCCCGACAATAATAAATGCCGCTTGCCATGCCTTAAGTGCACCAAAAACAGGAACCATGATGGTATCCATATTTTTGAGCAAACCAATCACATAGCCACCGACCAGAAAAGCGATCCCACCACCGACAAAAGAACCAATTGAATAAACTGCGACCGCACGTCCAAGCTTATCCTTGCTAAACATATCACTAAACATTGAATAGGCAGCTGGAGATAAAGCTGCCTCACCGACGCCAACGCCCATTCGGCTCAAGAATAGTTGGAGAAAGTTTTTACTTAGCCCACAAAATGCGGTTGCAATACTCCAAAATACCACCCCGATAGCAATAATTTTTGGTCGGGAAAAACGATCTGCTAGATAGGCTAGCGGTAATCCCATAAAGGCGTAAAACAGTGAAAAGGCTAAACCATGCAATAAACTAAACTGCGTATCGGAAAGCCCAAGATCTGCTTTAATCGGTTCGATCATCAGCGCCAGTATTTGCCGATCAATAAATGAGAAGATATAAGCCAACATGCACAGTAATACCACATACCATGCATAGAGATTTGATTGAGCTTGTTTCGGCTCAGTAGATTGCGTATCCATTTTGCTTCCTTGTCCATGTCTTTTTTCTAATGCGTCTTCTTATTGGAGACAGCACGATCAGAATCCATTTCCTTTTCTGCTCTGTCTCCAATAAGGAAAATAATCCTTATATATAATTATTATTTTTACATGGAATTTTCCATAATATTTAAGGTATATAGTTATACCTTTTTTACCATCTTAGCTGTTTTGCAATTTTAAAAAATAAAAATATTGATTTAAATATATGATAAAAATAATATTTTTATACTAACATCCGATAAGATGGATAATCTAACAATAGATTTATTTTAAAATTATATTGAATTTTACATTTATTTTTGTTTTAAAATAAAGCGAGATAATTAGTTTTCAATGGAAAAGGATATGGCACTTATCAAAGAACAAGCAATCGAAAGCATCCATAGCATGCACGTCCTGATTGAGAAAATTTTTAGCGGCAAACAAGCAGAACAAGACCTTGCCCTACTGATTGATTATTTTGCAGATCATTTTGAAATGGTTGGTGCGGCTGGAAAACGTATTTCACTCGAACAAGTGAAAGGTCTATTTGCCAATAATCAGGGCAAAATGCCAGATATTCAGATCGAAATTTATGATGAGCAAATCTTGATGCAAAAGCCTGATGCGATTGTTTTGACCTATACGGAAAAACATACCAAAGTGTCTGGCGTGCTGATTCGTCGCTCTTGTGCGCTGATTGAAGAGATCGATGGCAAAATGTTGTGGAGTTATCTACAAGAAACTTTTTTACCCTAAAGCTTGAGTAAGCCACATTAAAGCTCTTGTAGTAACAGGAGCTTTATTGTTTATTTGAATCTCCTCATTCAGCAACGATCCTTCTTTTTTATCTCGAAAATTTCAATTCAATATCTCTTCTCTGTATCGCACATTTACCGCTCCCTTACTTAGACCTATTAAAATATTTCACTTCTACAAAATGTAGACGGATATACGCAAAGATAATTTACATGAACTATAAATACTTATGCCCTTGTTCCGCTAAAATCAAAACTGAAAAAGTGATGTCTCTGTTTTATCGACTCGAAAACATCACGGCTTCCAAAGTATGACCTTGGCTCGCAGTTCCACTTGAGCACAGTCAACTGGGTGACTCAATAAAGAAAGACAGGATAAATCGTTTTATGGAAAAACCTATCGAATGCCCTAAATGTGGTTCAACAGAAATTGAAACACGTAATCATGACAAATTATTGAGAACTACGGGCGGTGTATTACTGACGGCCGCTGGTACGACTGCAGGTACAGTCGGTGGTGCTGCAGGTGGTGCATCCATCGGTGCAGCAATTGGTACTGTAGCTGGACCTCTTGGTGTAATTGTCGGTGGTACGGTAGGCACTTTTGTCGGTGCAATCAGTGCAGGTGTTACAGGTGGAGTCATTGGTAATATTTTTGGGAAAAAAGCAGGTATCATGGTCGATAAGAATATTTTTCAGGATTACCGTTGCTTAAAGTGCAAATATCGTTTTAAACAAAAGAAATAGGGCTTCTTTTATTTCAAACCAATTGGAGGACAGATTTTCTAAATCAGTTCTTCAAATCCTTCTAGATCAAATCCCTGTCCATTAAGACCTATCAACAGTTTTATCAGGTTTATTTCACACCTAAATATAGTCAATCTGTATTTATCAAATAAAAAAAATCTCAAACTCTTGGGGAAGAGAATGAGATTACGATATAGACATTCCACAGAGAAGCTTATCGCGAATACGCATTTTATATCACACTAAACCATAAAAATGCATACTTAATCACAAAAACAATACATAATAGTCTATCCAAGGTCGGACTATCGCTTACTCAACTTAAAGTACAAAATATATTGCTCAAGTATTTACTACTTTAAATGACCGTTTCTAAGTTCCTTCATCGGACTTTCATACGTAGTTTGTGCAATTGGTGAGACTCGCCAAATCACATCACCCACATCATCAGCCACCAATAATGCACCTGAAAAATCAATTGCTACTCCAACAGGCCGCCCATAGGCTTGCCCTTTATCATTGAGGAAACCTGTCAATACATCTTGCGGTTCTCCATACGGTTGACCACTTCTAAACGGTACAAAAATCACTTTATAACCACTATGTGGTTTACGATTCCATGAGCCATGCTGACCAATAAAAGCACCTCCGCGATACTGTGGCATTAATTCCGTCGCATAAAAGGCCAATCCTAAAGATGCAGTATGATTTCCCAAAGCATAATCAGGTTTACGTGCACGAGCCACCATCTCTGGATTTTGTGGTTTTACCCGTGTATCGACATGCTGTCCATAGTAGCTATAAGGCCAACCATAAAAGCCGCCATCTTTAACTGAGGTCATATAGTCAGGCACTAAATCATTACCCAATTCATCACGCTCATTCACCACAGTCCAAAGCTGGCCACCCTGCGGTTGCCAGCCCATGCCATTCGGGTTTCTTAGTCCTGTAGCAAAAGATCTTGCTTTACCAGTGGCAATATCAAACTCTAAAATCTGCGCTCGACCAACCTCCTTGTCTAGTCCATTCTCAGCCACATTACTATTCGACCCAACCGAGATATACAGTTTCGTCCCTGCCGGGTTTGCAATCACATTCTTCGTCCAATGATGATTGAGTTTTCCTGCGGGTAGATCCAAAACTTTCGTTCCCTGCGCCGTAATTTTTGTCGCACCATCCTGATAAGGAAAACGCATCAAGGCATCGGTATTGGCTACATAAAGTGTATTTCCCACCAAAGTCATACCAAAGGGCGAGTTTAAATTTTCCAGAAAAACCGTATTTTTATCGGCAATCCCATCACCATTGGTATCACGAAGTAAACGTATTCGATTGGCACTAGGAAAAGATGCTCCAGCACGTTGCATCACCATTTTTGCAATTTTTCCGCGAATTCCTTTACTGTCATCAGGCTTAGGCGGTGCATCGGTTTCAGCCACCAACACATCACCATTTGGTAATACATACAGCCATCTTGGATGATCTAGCCCTTGGGCAAAAGGCTGAACTTTTAAACCGTCCGCGGGCGTCGGCATCATACCTTGCGGCCAACCTTTAGCTGGGGCAATATTGACGGTAGGCACGAAACTGGATTGAGGTTTGGGCAATAGTGGTTTAGAGCCATAACTTGCTGAAATGGGATATTGAGATGATGCTGTACAGCCAGAAAGAATGAACACAATACTGCTTCCCAATATGGAGCACTTCAATTGAGGCAACATGATTAATCTCCTTTTTATTATTGTGATGGAAACAAGATGATCTCGTCGATGTATGAGCATGATATTCGCTGTATGAGATAGATCAAACCCAAGAACAATCTATCCCATCTTTAATGCTTTTTAAGTCTTCAAAGCCCGCGCCTCAGCAATATTATGCTGCTCCACCAAAGTCCGAATGGTATATTCATGATTGGTTTTTTGGTCACAGGCAAATTCACATTTCTGATCCAGCGGCAAAGCACTACCACCCAATAGTGGACAACCTGCAAACAGTTCTGCCACCCAATCGACAAAGACCCGAACTTTTTGGGATAAATGCCGACTCTGTAGATATACCACTGAAATCGGCATCGGTGCACATGTCCACTGCGGCAAGACTTCTTTTAAAGTCCCTGCTTCAAAATGGTTGGTCAACATATAACGCGGCCCTTGAATCAAACCAAAACCTTGCAGCGCCAAGTCAATATAGGCATCTCCATCATTGACAGACACATGCCCATTGACACTGACACTTTGGATTAAATCATCGACCACAAAATCCCAGTCAAAATTGCGCCCTGTACGACTGGAGAAGAAATGAATCGCTTGATGATTTTTTTGTAAATCTTCCAGTGTCTTCGGTTCACCATATTTTTCTAAATAGCAGGCCGATGCTGCCGTAGCACACTGGAACGTACCAATACGGCGTGCAATTAAACTTGAATCCTGCAATTCTCCAACCCGAATGGCACAATCAATCGCCTCTCCCACCAAATCAACTGGGCGATCATTCAAGCCAATCACCAATTCAATATCGGGATAACGATGATGAAACTCTCGTAATCTTGGAATTAAAATTAAACGACCAATCGAGACAGGTAGATCAATACGTAAACGGCCTCGTGGCCCTCGTTGCTCATCGTGAAAGGAGGCCTCAATATCTTCGACATCGGCCAAAATTCTCAGCGTACGGTCATAATACACTGCCCCATCGGGTGTTAAGCTCAGTTTACGGGTGGTTCGATTCAGTAAACGAACCTGTAAATGTTTTTCTAAACCCTGAATGGTCGTGGTAACAGAAGCACGCGGTAGCCCAAGACTATCAGCAGCCAGACTAAAGCTGTTGGTTTCAACCACTTTATTAAAGACTCTCATTGCATGAAATAGGTCCACACGCCCACTCCTCATTGCTGCATTTTTTCAGTTTGACACAACAATTATTATAAAAATACGAATAGTGTTATCAAATTTAGTATATTTATTCGTAATTGACAAACTTTTATGCTCCTTTCATTCCATAAACCTGTTTCTCCCATACAGACCACAACAAAAAGTCTGAAAACAGGGATTCAAATAACCAGGAGCATCCCATGTCACTTTCTCGCAAACAGCTAACGCTGTCTGCCGTCATTCTTGCTATTTTTGCAACGGGTGGCAGTTTTATTCTCTTCCAAGAAAATGCAGATGCGAAAGCCACTTCCACAGCAAGTGCACCGCCTGCTGCAACCGTTGATATCGCCAGTGTCGTTAGTCAGACCATTACCGATTGGCAAGAATACTCTGGACGTCTCGAAGCCATCGATCAAGTTGATGTTCGTCCACAAGTCTCAGGCAAACTGATTGCCGTGCATTTTAAAGATGGCAGTTTAGTGAATAAGGGCGACTTACTATTCACCATTGACCCACGGCCTTTTGAAGCAGAACTGAATCGCGCCAAAGCACAACTGGCTTCTGCTGAAGCGCAAGTGACGTACTCTTCAGCTAACTTAGGCCGCAACCAGCGTTTAATTCAAAGTAATGCGATTGCCCATCAAGAACTCGATCAAGCGGAAAATGAAGCTCGCTCGGCCAATGCCAACCTGCAAGCAGCCAAAGCTGCAGTGGAAACCGCCCGTTTAAATCTGGAATATACCCGTATTACGGCACCTGTTAGTGGCCGTATTTCACGTGCCGAAGTCACGGTGGGTAACGTGGTTTCAGCAGGCAATGGTGCACAAGTCCTCACCAGTTTAGTCTCGGTGTCACGTCTGTATGCTTCTTTCGATGTCGATGAACAAACCTATCTGAAATATATCAGCAATCAACGCAATTCAGCCCAAGTCCCCGTTTATCTAGGTCTTGCGAATGAGTCTGGTTTTAGCCGTGAAGGTTATATCAGTTCGATCGACAATAATTTAAATACCACTTCAGGCACCATTCGGGTACGTGCCACCTTTGATAATCCCAAAGGTGTGATGCTCCCTGGGCTGTATGCCCGCATTCGTTTGGGCGGAGGACAACCACGCGCAGCGATTCTGATTAGCCCGACTGCGATTGGTGTCGATCAGGACAAACGTTTTGTGGTGGTGGTCGATGCGAAAAATCAAACTGCATACCGTGAAGTAAAACTCGGCGCACAACAAGATGGTCTGCAAATCATCAATAGTGGTCTGCAAGTCGGTGATCGAATCGTGGTGAATGGTTTGCAACGTATTCGTCCGGGTGATGCTGTGAACCCACATCTGGTCGCTATGCCGAATCCTCAAATCATTACCGATAACACAGCACAACAACCTCAGCCTACAGATAAAACCCCAACTTCGGCAAAAGGTTAATCCTCATGAATATTTCTAAATTTTTTATTGATCGCCCGATCTTTGCCGGGGTGCTGTCCGTCCTGATTCTACTGGCGGGCTTACTCTCCCTTTTCCAACTGCCCATTTCTGAATATCCAGAAGTGGTGCCGCCTTCTGTGGTGGTGCGCGCCCAATATCCTGGTGCCAACCCGAAAGTAATTGCTGAAACGGTTGCTTCTCCTTTAGAGGAATCCATCAACGGCGTAGAGAACATGCTGTATATGCAGTCTCAAGCCAATAGCGATGGCAACCTAACCATTACCGTCAATTTCAAACTCGGGATTGATCCAGATAAAGCGCAGCAACTGGTCCAGAATCGGGTTTCTCAAGCCCTGCCACGTTTGCCTGAAGATGTACAACGTCTGGGTGTGACCACGTTAAAAAGCTCACCAACTTTGACCATGGTGGTGCATCTGACCTCACCGGATAATCGCTATGACATGACCTACTTGCGTAACTATGCAGTGCTCAATGTCAAAGACCGTCTGGCACGCCTACAGGGTGTGGGTGAAGTTGGTCTGTTTGGTTCAGGCGATTACGCCATGCGCGTATGGTTAGACCCACAAAAGGTGGCACAACGTAACCTCACCGCGACTGAAATCGTCAATGCGATTCGCGAACAGAATATTCAGGTTGCCGCAGGAACTATTGGTGCAGCACCCAATAATTCTCCTTTACAACTATCGGTGAATGCGCAAGGTCGTTTAAGTACCGAACAGGAATTTGCCGATATTATTTTAAAAACGGCTGCGGATGGTGCGGTAACACGATTGGGTGATGTGGCACGTGTTGAACTAGCAGCTTCACAATATGGCTTACGTTCATTACTGGACAATAAACAGGCCGTTGCGATTCCAATTTTCCAAGCACCGGGTGCCAATGCCTTACAAGTCTCTGACCAAGTACGTAGCACCATGGCGGAACTGTCCAAAGATTTTCCAGCATCAATTAAATACGACATTGTTTACGACCCAACCCAATTCGTACGTTCAAGTATCAAAGCGGTGATTCATACCCTGCTTGAAGCAATTGCACTGGTGGTTGTGGTGGTGATCTTATTCCTGCAAACATGGCGGGCTTCGATTATTCCTTTACTGGCAGTACCTGTTTCAATCATTGGTACCTTTGCCTTAATGCTGGCCTTTGGTTATTCCATCAATGCACTGTCACTGTTCGGGATGGTACTCGCCATCGGGATTGTGGTTGATGACGCCATCGTGGTGGTGGAAAATGTCGAGCGGAATATTGAAGCGGGGCTCAGTCCAAGAGATGCGACCTACCGTGCCATGCGTGAAGTCAGTGGACCGATTATTGCCATTGCGTTGACCTTGGTTGCCGTGTTCGTCCCTCTGGCCTTTATGACAGGATTAACAGGGCAATTCTATAAACAGTTCGCCATGACCATTGCCATCTCAACCGTGATTTCGGCATTCAACTCCCTCACTCTGTCTCCTGCTTTGGCCGCCATGTTGCTGAAAGGTCATGATGCCAAACCTGATTTCCTGACCCGCGTGATGAACCGTATCTTCGGACGTTTCTTTGTCCTATTTAACCGTGTATTTTCACGTGCATCGGATCAATATGGTCGTGGCGTCAGTCGGGTTATTTCGCATAAAACCTCAGCGATGGGTGTCTATGCAGTACTACTCGGTCTGACCATTGGGATTTCTTATATCGTTCCGGGCGGCTTTGTCCCAGCACAAGATAAGCAGTACCTAATCAGTTTTGCCCAATTACCAAATGGTGCCTCACTTGATCGAACTGAAACCGTGATTCGTAAAATGAGTGATGCTGCACTAAAACAACCTGGCGTGGAAAGTGCAGTGGCTTTCCCTGGTTTATCCATTAATGGTTTCACCAACAGTTCCAGTGCAGGGATTGTCTTTGTCACTTTGAAACCTTTTGCTGAACGCAAAGCAGCTGATCTGTCTGCCAATGCTATTGCAGGTGCTTTGAATCAGAAATATTCCGCAATTCAAGATGCTTATATTGCAGTATTCCCACCACCACCGGTGATGGGTCTCGGAACTATGGGTGGCTTTAAACTCCAGCTGGAAGATCGCGGTACTTTAGGCTATGCCGAATTGAATAACGCAGCGCAATCCTTTATGAAGGCGGCACAATCTGCACCTGAATTGGGGCCAATGTTCTCCAGTTATCAAATCAATGTGCCGCAACTGAATGTTGATCTGGATCGGGTCAAAGCCAAGCAACAAGGCGTTGCCGTGACCGATGTATTTAATACCATGCAGATTTACCTCGGCTCACAATACGTGAATGACTTTAACCGCTTTGGTCGCGTCTATCAGGTGCGTGCCCAAGCCGATGCACCCTTCCGTGCCAATCCTGAAGATATTTTACAGCTTAAAACCCGTAACAATGCTGGACAAATGGTACCACTGTCTTCTTTGGTCAATGTGACTCAAACCTATGGTCCAGAAATGGTGGTGCGCTATAACGGCTATACCGCAGCGGATATTAATGGTGGACCTGCACCGGGTTATTCATCAAGCCAAGCCGAAGCTGCGGTTGAACGGATTGCTGCTGAAACCTTGCCACGTGGGGTGAAGTTTGAATGGACCGACTTGACCTATCAAAAGATCTTGGCAGGTAATGCTGGATTATGGGTGTTCCCGATCAGTGTGCTGTTAGTGTTCTTAGTCTTAGCTGCTCAATATGAAAGCCTCACCTTGCCATTGGCTGTAATTCTGATTGTCCCAATGGGTATCTTGGCGGCACTAACAGGGGTTTGGCTCACAGGCGGTGATAACAACATCTTTACCCAAATCGGCTTGATGGTACTGGTCGGGCTGGCCTGTAAGAATGCCATCTTGATCGTGGAATTTGCCCGAGAACTGGAAATGCAAGGCGCGACTGCATTCAATGCTGCGGTTGAAGCCAGCCGTTTACGTTTACGTCCGATTCTGATGACCTCAATCGCCTTCATTATGGGTGTGGTTCCATTGGTTACTTCGACAGGTGCAGGTGCTGAAATGCGTCATGCCATGGGCGTTGCGGTGTTCTTTGGCATGATCGGAGTGACCTTCTTTGGTTTGTTCCTGACACCTGCCTTCTATGTATTGATTCGTACCCTGAACAGCAAACATAAACTGCATTCGGCAGCTGTGCATGAAGCACCACTGCACAGTTCACACGATCACTAAGGAGCAGAATATGACAGGATTCAAACCAAACTGGATACTCTCCGCTCTAATGGGAAGCCTGCTGCTTGCAGGCTGCTCATTGGCACCTGAATATCAGCCAGCCAAGGTGGTCATTCCGCTGCAATTTAAGGAAGCAGATGCCAAACTAGATGATCCCAACTGGACTGTCGCGCAACCTGCCGATGCGCAGTCTCGCGGTGAGTGGTGGCGTATTTTTAATGATCCGCAACTGAATGAGCTAGAACAACAGGCTATCTCAGGCAACCAGAATCTAAAAGCGGCAGCAGCCAATATTCAAGCATCTCGTGCCTTGAGGTCTGCTGCACAAGCTGAACGCTTACCTAGTATTGGGGCAGGTTTTGGGCCAACCCGTCAAAAACCCTCACCCGCGTCTTTAGGGCTCGATGCAGATGCACCGACATCTGCACGAACCTTATGGCGGGCACAAGCCAATGTCTCCTATGAACTGGATCTATTTGGACGGGTTGCCAGCAGTATCAATGCAGCGACCGCAGATGTGCAGCAACAGGAAGCACTTTATCATTCGGCACTGTTAGCCTTGCAAGCAGATGTGGCACAGGCTTACTTTCTGATTCGTCAATTCGATGCTGAACAAGCCATTTATGCGCAAAACATCAAGTTACTGACAGAGAATCAAAATTTGATTCAAGCACGTTATCGCAATGGTCTTGTCAGTGATCTGGATGTTTCTCGTGCGCAAACGGAACTCTCGACCGCTCAAAGCAATGCACTCAGCATTACACGGAATCGTGCCAGTACCGAACATGCATTGGCAGTATTACTCGGTAAACCGCCTGCTGATTTTAGCTTAGCAATTCAACCCTTGTCCGCTATTGCGATTCGCCTGCCCGCGGGTTTACCTTCGAGCTTGCTTGAACGTCGTCCTGATATCGCTGCCGCAGAACGCGCTATGGCCGCCGATAATGCACGCATTGGTATTGCCCGTGCTGCCTTTTTCCCCAAACTAGATCTCACTGGTGCGCTGGGTTATGAATCTGCGAGTTTAGGAGATTTAGGTAAATGGTCGAGTCGGACTTTTTTACTCGGTCCCGTTGCTGGCACAATTTTATCTTTACCGCTATTTGATGGCGGGCAACGTAAGGTAGGTGTTGCACAAGCACGGGCTGACTATGAACAAAGTGTGGCGAATTATCGGCAAACGGTGCTTAATGCTTTCCGTGAAGTTGAAAATGGTTTGTCTGATCAGCGTATTCTGGATCAGCAAATACAGGCTCAGGGTCAAGCACTTACTTCATCCCGACATGCCAATCAGCTTTCACATTTGCGTTATCGTGAAGGTAGGATCAGCTATCTGGATGTGATTGATTCTGACCGGAATATCTTGCAGCAGGAGCAATTGGCTGCGCAGCTTCATGGTAGTCGAATGATTGCCAGTGTAGGCCTCATCCGTGCTTTAGGTGGTGGATGGCATACAGGACAAGCAGAGCTGGTACAGTAATAACGTACATTTAGAATAGATTAAAGCCTCATCATGTATGGGGCTTTTTTAAACTTAAAATTTAATCTTGTTCATTTATTATCTTTCATCATTGTCAGGATGACTGATTCTATCCCATGTTTTTCCATCAAACCGAATCAAGTGCTTATAGCTAAGTACCCAAAGAACTCCATCTTTTTCCTCAACAGAGATGCCCCCTTGTATATCACTTAACTCAGGAACGATGGAATAATCAGAATCTGCATATACATATAGTCCCTGTTCTGAAGCTATATATATAGCATCTTGATAAAAAGCTGCATTATAAAAAGTCGAATTTATACTTCTATTTTTTAGACTTTTAAATCCATCATCTATATTCCCTTTCAGAAGTGTACCATCTTGTCCAGTAATTAAAATATTTTTCCCATCTGGACATAACGTAATCCCATACAATACCGATGTCGCAATTCGATTAACCTCTATCCAATTATTACCATTAAAGAAGGCCATAAACCCATCTTCTTTTTGTGTCCCACATACATATAAAGCATTATTATTAAATCCATTTATATCATAGAAACATTTATTAAAAGCTAAGTCATTTTCATATTTTAAAAAGGATAAATCTTGATTTTTCAATTCAATAGGGTCTTCCTCCAATCCCATTCCAATAGATTTCCATTCATTCTGGTTATTCTTATAAACTTGACTTCCATCTCCACAAGCATAAAGATCACCATTAATTACACGGACATGATTAAATTGCCCATAATTTTTTTCCTCTAATTTATATCTAATTTCTTGATGTTCATTATTATTTTTTTGAAATATCCCAACATCCCCCTCTTGATCAAGCGATATAATGGAAGGCTCACCCTCTCTACTTTGGTAAGCAACTGAAATAACTTTCCATCCTTCCAAATCCAAACATGACCAGTTTTGCTGTTCTAAATGTTTATAAATTATTGTTTTACTAAAGCAATCCCATGTATCCAATTCATCAATATTTGCTGATAAACAGAATCTATGGGCACTAATAGCGCATCCTGAAGTAAATGTAATAGGATTTTTCATATATTTGATCTAATAAATATAACCATTACTCACCATCAAACTGCCAATATACTTCGCCCCAATCAGTGACTAACTGAGGGAAAGAATCACCTTGTCTAAAATAATCTCTTGAATTAGGTTTCGCAACCGTATACCAGTATCCTGACTTAGGACATTTTTCATTAGCACTGACAGTTAAAGATATTTTCTGGTATTCTTTATTATCAGGATGATCAAAAATCTTCCAACAAACCCCATCATATCTGCCCACAAGTTTATTCGTAAAAATCCATAAAATATTTTCAGTACAATCCACTTTAAATACAAGATTACTATCAACTTCCTCATGAACATTAACTTTTTTAATTTCATTTTCATGAAATTTATATAGACCACATGCTGAACCGATATAAACCACTCCATTAAATTCAGTTAAAGAATAGAAATCATCTTTTATACCTAAGTTTGTTTTCCGAACAAAATCAGTATTATCATTAATTTCTATTAAATTCCCATATGTTCCGCATACAATTAATTTACCATCTTTTTTCAAAAGAATTGAATATAGTGTAGCAGGTGTAACTTTTTTCAATATATTCCATTGATTACCATCATAATTAGCAATTAGTCCATTATCTCCAATACGACCTACACAGAAATAATTACTATCCACCTCACATATATCAATAACAGAAATATCATCTTCACGATCAAGCGAATCAAAATCTAACGCCTGATTATCATTAATATTTAAACCACTTGAGATGTCAGACCACTTAAAATCATTAACATAAACCTGACCATCATATCCACAAGCAAATAACTTGCTATTTTGAAATTTTATTTTAGAGAGATAACCACGATCGTTACTCCACTCTTGATTTAAACCAGCGCCATCTATATGTTTAAATTTACTATTTTCACCATCAAACTCCTCAATCTCACCTTCATCACTTAATGCAACTAACTTTTTATTATTTTCAACATTATAGAAACATACATCCACTACAATAAAATTAACATCATGATAATACCATCCTTGCCCATTATCTTCAGTATAATCGCACATAAACAATCGACTAAATTGCTGATTATCATCAAATTTATCCAATAAGCTTGACACATATACCATATCATCTGATATAGCACATCCAGAAATAAAAGTAATAGGATTTTTCATGTATTTTATCTATTAATTATGATCATTACTCACAATCAAACTGCCAATATACTTCGCCCCAATCCTGATTTTTAATTTCAGGCAACACATCTCCTTGTTTAAAGTATCGGCGAGAATTTTCCTGAGATACAGTAAACCAATATCCTGATTTTGGACAAATTTCCCCTGCTTTTACCGATTCCTGTTTTATAAAATCTTGACTTACTAATTCGTCAACATTGTATGAAACACCATAGAGTGCAGTAGATAGATCTCCAAAATCTCTTAAATGAAGTGGCGTTACCTGCTTTAATAATTTCATGTGGACTGGTAAATTAACTTTTGCCAAATGGCTTAAGGACTCTTCACCACCTAAAGCAAGTGCAGGCTCAAAAGCATACATTTCATCTGCTTTTAAAACACCAAGTTTTTTCACCGCACGATTAAATAACTTTTTCCCATTTTTATCAATATGATCTAATGAGTCTTTATCTGAATAGAAAAAAAATAGGTCCCCATAGAATTCTGCGGTTTCCGTTTTTTCCTCGGTATCATGTAAAATACCTTCCATCGGCTTTATATAATATCTATAAAAATTATTTTCGCCCCAGAGTAATAATTCACCAAAAGCTGAGCGTGCCAATACATAATAAACATCATCATCGACTAAAGGTGTATCTTCCAACCAATCATAAATGACTTCTTCATAATCATCAGGATTTGTAATCCAGTACAATCCATTTAAATACCCAGCAAAACCAATAACTCGCCACTGCTCCAAGATACTTTCAGGTAGTTTGCCACGATATTTTTTTATAAGCTCATCTGTTACCTCAACTTTATCAATTGGCTCACCAAACATCTCTCTAAAATCTTTTTCATAATCAGGGTGTAACATATTATTAAGCTCTCTTATTTACAACGCTTTAATTCAACATCCATAGCATCTTTACCCATTCCTTTGGCTTTAGCTTGTGCCGCAGCAGCATCCATGCTTGCTAGACGCTTATGAGCATTCATTTGCGATCCAATTGAACTGGTTCCTCCACCATATTCTTAGATTACTTAATTAAAAAAAATCATCCAAACGAGGATGGTTTTTTCAAATGATTAAATTAATTTTCACCATCCCAATACCAATATACTTCCCCCAGTCCTGATCTTTAATTTTTGGTAAGATCTCTCCCTGATTAAAATATTGGCGTGATTTTTCTTTTACTATGTTATACCAATAGCCAGACTTTGGACTTACATCACCAGCTAACACTTTAATTTTTTCAAAATTTAATTCAATATCATTTTCTTTCTTATTACTTCTAACCCATTGCACTATATCTTTTGGATAATATAAATATTTATGCAAAGAAGTATCATCCAAGTCAAGCATATATACTAAAAAAGCAGCCTCAAATGCCCAATACCCGACATATGAAAAACCATTATCGAAGTCTAAGTGACTATTATACCAAAGAGTATTTTTATGAATCCCATACCAATCTGACAAATAACTATCTAGCACTTCAAGAGCATGAGCTTTATCATCTTTATCTAAAACATTATCTATCACATCACATAAAGGAGAGTAATCATAACTATAAACTCCATCATTATTTGTATTTGGATGCTTAGGATCTAAAATTTTGAAAAATTTATTTATTACCTCATCCTCTCCTGTTTGACCTTCATTTTCCCCATTGATTAACTCTTTTATAGTTGGCAGCATTTTTTCTGATTAAGTAAAACAGCCAAACTGATCATTGATAATGCAATAAAACCACCTTCACCATTAATAACTGATGGCTTTACGGTTCCTTTAAAAACTGCTAATGCTTCTGACTGTTTTGTGTAACCAACTATTATATTTTCAAATAAAGGAAAAAGCTCTTCTATAGGTTCTCCAGATGTATATCCTAGAAGAAGCAGATCCCAATATGTCAGTGTAATCGATTGCCATCTAGATGCCTCACCACAATTATATTCATCATCTTCATATGCATCACTTTCTAGATATAAAGGAATTCCTTCCTCATGATATTCCTTCGATTTTATAAAATATCTCTCTGTTATAAAAAGCTGTCTTTTCTTATTTTCAAAATCCATATTTATTCCAAACAAATAATGCCCCATAGGGCACTATTCTTATTCCACTAAATACCAAATCGTCAATCCCCATGGATTGTTTTTAATCTCAGGCATCGTTTCGCCTTGCTTAAAATGACGCTTTTCCATATTATTAGCGGGACTATACCAGTCGCCTGTTTTTGGGCAATTTTCACCAGCTTCACATCTAAGCTGATTTCCTTGCTTATTGCTTATATCATTTGCTAATGGTACAAAAGTCTTCGCAAATTGAACTAAATCTTTCGGATAATATAAATATTGATGAAGACTGCTATCGTCTTCAATTTCTAATAAGTAGACTGCTGCACCCGCTTCGAAAGCCCAATACCCAAAATATCCGTCATCACTTAAATGACTATCATGCCAAGAAGCTGCTGATAAATCCTTATACCATTTTTTTAGAAAACCATTTAATAAGTTTAATGCTTGTACTTTATTAGGTTCACTTAATGCATCAGCAAAAAGACCGTAACATCCAGAAACACAATCATCAGTTTCATACCGCTCTAACTCTTTAGAGTAATTAAGAAGCTCTTCTATATTGAAATCAATACCTGCATTTTCCTCATCCTCACCATCAACTAAACGAGCAACTCTTGGTAATAAATCCTGTCGATGCAATAAATAACATAAGCTTATTAGCCATAAATAAGGACAATACCCATCAAAAGATCTTATTGGAAATGCCATTTCATTTTGATCACCGCTATTTTGTAATAATGCCTTTAAATAATTTTCATAAGCAACAACTACATTTTCTAATGCATAACGTAAACTTTCAATAGACTCACCTGCGGTATATGACAATATAAAATTATTAAATGTCCCTTCAGCTATACCAAACCACATTGATAAATGCCATCCAACATCAGCACCTTCTGATTTACTCAAATTATCTTTTTGCCTTTGCATTACACGCAAAGTTAAATCCCTAGTGCCATGAAAGTTTGCTTCCGTCAAAAACTGTTGTCTTCTTTCAGTCAAAAAACTCATAAAAAGTACCTTTATCTAATTCTTTTATCGCGTGATTTGTCAAAAACTTTTGCCTTATTGTCTGCCTCTTTTGCTATGGCAGTATGTCTATATTCCTTTTACTTAGATGCTTATGAGTATTCATTTGTTAACTAATTGAACTGGTTTCTCCACCATATTCTTAGATTACTTAGTTAAAAAAACCATCCAAATCAGGATGGTTTTTCTAAAATGATTCAATCATTTATCTCTATGTCTAAATACCAAATAGTTTCACCCCAAGAGTTATTCGGAATTTCAGGCATTGTTTCACCTTGATCAAAATGACGTTTTTCCATATTAATTGCTGGACTCCACCAATCTCCTGATCTAGGACAAACTTCTCCAACTCTACATTTTAATTGGCTATATTGTATTTCGTCATTGTCTGGATGATTAATTCTATTCCATGTTTTTCCATCAAATCGAATCAATTGCTTATAGCTCAGTACCCAAAGAACTCCATCCTTCTCCTCAACAGAGATGACTCCTTGTATATCACTTAGCTCAGGAACGATGAAATACTCAGAATCTGCATATATATATAGTCCCTGCTCTGAAGCTATATATATAGCCTCTTGATAAAAAGCTACATTATAAAAAGTCGAGTTTATACTTATATTTTTTAGATTTTTAAATCCATCGTCTATATTTCCTTTCAAAAGGGTACCATACTGGCCTGAAATTAAGACACTCTTCCCATCAGGGCATAACGTAATACTATACAGAGCGGATGGTGTGATTCGGTTGACTTCTATCCAATTACTACCATTGAAAAAAGCAATGAAGCCATCGTCTCCTTTTGTTCCACAAACATAAAGATGATCATGAGCAAAGCCATTGATATCGTATAAATTTCTCTCAAATGCAAACTCACTATCCAGAGAGAAAATCTCTCCTTGTTTTACGTCAAGAGGCTGTTCTTCTAGATTAAATCCTATATTGCTCCAACTGTCCCCAGCATTTAAATATACCTGTCCACCATCACCACAAGCATAAAGCTCCTGTTTTACTGTACGCAATTTATTAAATTGCCCATATATATATTGTTCTTTTTTAAGAGGGTTTATCTGTTGAAATATTTCTTCTATTTGCTGAAAAATTTCAACATTCCCATCTTTATCAAGAGATATAAGTGAGCGCTCATTCATCATAATTTGATAAGCAACTGACACAACCTGCCATCCATCTAAATCATGGCTAGACCAGTTTGTTCCATTTTCATATCTATAAATAAATATTCGGCTAAAGGCATCCCACGAATCCAAATCATCTATTGCAGCAGATATATAGAAGTTATCTTTACTGATGGCACAACCTGAAGTGAATGTAACAGGTGTTTTTTCCATTTTAGAATCCTCGATCTCTATTATTTGTACGTGAACCAAAAACATTAGTAGGTAAGCTGCGTGCAGTTTTACCACTAACATCTACTCGTACACGATAGGTTGCCCCAAGATTTTTTAACTGATGGTAAGTTCTTAGTTGTACGGCTATTTTCTCAGCGCTACACTTTTTAAGTACTTTGGCCACAGCCTTAGCGCCAGCAATTTCTACTTCAACTAAAGGAGACGTTGCTTCAGGCATATGTATTCCCTTTAAAGCTTTTTCATAAATACTATATTGAGCATGAATTCTGCCATGTTCATTTGTTGGAGTAGGTGTAGCACCTTCTACACAAACAACTAAACCATCAGCTTCAGATAATCCACCCTGAAGCTGATTTCTATTATCTCCTGTTCTAGCTCCCAATCTGAAGCAACGATCGGGAACAACATGGTGACCAGTCTTGCCTTGGGGTTTACAGGTGTCAGGTTTATACGGTCTTAATAAACATGGATCATCAGCAACTTTCTCGTTTTTAGCCTTATCCTTTTCTGGTTCTGTCGCCTTTTGTTTATTAGTAACTTCCGTTTTCTTACCCGAGCCTACATTCGCCTCATAACGTCCTGTTGGAGTGTTATGCTTACCAGTATTTCCAACACCCGCCATTGCTAACGGTGGCTGAGGTAAGATACTTGCCATTGCCCTTTCTACTTCATCACATAGCTTATCAATATACTGCTTAATCGTTTTAAGAATGTGATTCAGGGTTGCTTGGAATCGAACCAAGGCATTTCTCAAAGCACCATTAAATTTCTTTAAGCACTCATTAATGACTGTCAAAATACGATTGATATTATTTTTTAATGCATTGTAAGCCCGAGTTGCCATCGCCTTCCAAGGCTTAGATCTTAACCATGCCTCTGGTGCTTTGCCCCAAGGACAATTCACCTTAAATTTACTAAGTAGCTCTTCATAGTGCTCCATCGTTTTAAATAACTTTATTTTGGAGAAATCCTTTGCTTTCCTTAACTGAACAACAGACTTAATAGCAGACCCTACCTCTGGAATCACTCCAATAGAAGTAATTGCAAGTGCCATATAATTCTCTGTGTTTCTACTTTTTTCATCAGATAAGGTAATACTATTAGCAATTAAATCACGAACATCACAAACCTGATCAACAACAGGAATTAAACTGATTAAACCACCAACTATTAATTGAGACATCGACGGACTTTTATTAAAATCCCCCTGTAACATCCCCCATAACCAACTACTCTTTTCTAAAATAATTTGGCTACTATTATAACTTGTCACGCTCTGGTTATATTGAGACTGTCCAATATAAAATAATGCTGTTTTCCACCAAGGCCACTTAGGATCAGGTTTACTGGTGTCATATGTCATGTAGCGACTATATTGAGCAGGATTATCGTTCAAGTATTTTGCTAACTTTTCAGCACCATACCAAAAATCTTGTTGAATTTCAGTAGAACGCTTCGCAATTTGATTCCAGAATTGTTGATTTTGAGGGTTTGACATCTTATTCTCTCATTTTTATTCTTTACTACTATCTGAAGCAGAACCTAAAAACCAATCATCTATTTCCGCAGATGGGTACTCATCCTTACTTTGGTCTTCCCCATACTGTATTTTGGCTTTGCCTGCGGGAACACCACTCACCACAGCTTTACCTAATGCATCTAATTTTCCTTTTCGTATAGATCCATCTGAAAGTAAGACTTCAAAGTCAGCACCTTTAACAGGTGAACCATCACTATGTAAATACTCCAAAACTAAATCATCAGGTTTTAAATTCATCACAGGTAAATGAGGTAGCACTGAATTTGCTTTCGCCCCACCCATAAACAAATACTGGCCCGCTTTCACCTCAAACTTGCCACCCGTGGTCGGAAAAATCCCTGAACCATTCAGCTTGAGTTGCGAACTCTGTGCGGTAAATACAATTTCTTTAGGACTGGTAATTTCAATACGGTCTTCGGTCGAAATAATTTGAATCCCTTGCTTGGCAAGTAAATCCATTCCATCCGACTGGGCATGTACTTCATACTTACCTTTCGCAGCCACCTGCTTAATCCCATTCTGTGCAGCAAACAGGCTGATCCTGTTCTGAACATGGGCAACCAGATTCTTTTGCGTACTCAGATTAATACTATCGCCCGCAATCTGATTGATCTGTCCATCCGCAGAAAGATGAATATCTTCACTAGTACTCAGACCAATCCCCGCAGGTGAATTCAATAGCAATAAAGCTTTTTCAAATTTGGCGATCTTGTCCTGAATTTGATCTGCAAACGCTTTTAACTGTTCTAAAGACTCAATTTCATCCGTTTGTTGATTCTTGGCAACTTCACTTAAAGCTTTGGCATTGTTCTGGTTGCCTTCAAGTTGCTGTTTAGCTGGCTGTGCATCCAGATGCTCACCCTGTGCCTGATCCTGTTTCTGAGTACTGAGCAATAAACCTTGCCCTGCACGCACAGCTCCCCATTGGTCAGTACGTAGTTCAAAGCCTTCTCCACGATCTTCACTTTCAGCCTTGTCTTTCGGATGACTCAGTTTACCCAAGTTGAGTTGGCTGGCGGCATGACTACTTTGCAGTTGCGCACTGATTTGACCCGTAGTGTCATCAAAACGCAGTTGGTTAAAGCCTTCACCTTGATATTCTTTGGACTTGATCCCTGCCAGTTTTTTGGTATCTGGCAACGTACCTGCATTATCGAATTTAGTTGGACTACGATGTGCTTCATGGATTCGCCCGACGACATAAGGACGGTCAATATTGCCATCAAAGAAGTTGATCACGACGATTTCACCAATCCTCGGCAAGAATCGTGCACCGTAACCTTCACCTGCCCACGGTGTGAGTACATCCACCCATGCAGAGTCGGTATCATTGTCATTGGCACCTGCCCCACTATCATGACTGTGGTCATCGGCTCGGGTAAATAGGAATCGAACTTTAATCCGTCCCCATTCATCCACATAAATTTCGTCACCGCTTGGCCCCACCACTTTGGCACGTTGAGGATGTGTCGCAGGTCGATGTTGTAGCGGGTTATACTCAGGAACTAGACCAATATTACGTCGTTGCAGTGTCAATTGATTGGCTTGACGCTCATCAGAGACCGCATGCGGAAAAGGACTGCTTTGCCAATTGCTTTGTTGAAGCAAAGCTGCGACTTGATCCGTTAAATCTTTAGGTAGATTATTTTGGTTATAGAACATTTTTGAGCTAATCAGAAACTCTTTGTCTGCGCCATCATGCTGATCAATTTCAGGATGTTCATTCAGTTCAAACCAATAGCCCACTTGAGTATCGCGAACAGTCGATGTCGCAACAAATTGTTTAGCCTGTGAATCATAGTATTGGCTTAAGGTTTGATTCAGTTTTTCAATTTGCGCATTACCTGCTTTGGTGGTGCCATCTTCACCCTTTAAATCTTGAATCCATGCAGGTGAAAAATGCCATGCCTGTTCTAGGGCAAGCTGTTGGCTATCATGTTGATCACTATGCTGATGTTTACTCTGAACACTGCCTGCGCCTTCTTCTTGCTCCAAGGCATCGGCTTGCCAACGCTGTACATGCACTGCACTCGGTTGTAGTGAGCGTTGTGCAACAAATGCCGTGATGCTGTCCTGTGTTTCTGTGGCACTACTGCGATGAAAGCGAATGTTACGGCGGTCTAAGGCTTTATATTGATTATTGTCATCGACTAATCGGAGTTTCTGTGGCTGAATTTTCTCACTTGAACTCGACACTTTAAGTTGTGCTTCATCAATCAGCCAGTTAATCCCTTCACTTCGCAGCAAACGCGTCAGAAAATCATAATCCGTTTCATTACTCTGCATGATAAATGGGCGGATATCATATTGTTTGCTTAAGCCAGTTAAATCCAAGCTTAAACTGGCAGCAAATAATGGACTTTTGCTCTGCCATTCTTGAAATATGGTTTGGATGATATCAACCACTGATTTCGCCATAAAAACACGGCTGTTACGACGATGTTTCCATAATGCTGTCGGATCTTGTACAGCAAGTCGATAAATCGTCAGTGAACCATCACTCGCACCAACATCAGCTTGAGTAATAATGCCTGTAATACGTGTAAGTTCAGCTTTATCGGTCACAATATCAATCGCGACTTGACTGCCAATAAAACTTTTTAAAGGAATGACCGCACTGGTTGAAAGGCAAAGTAACTGTAGATCAATGCCATGATTCAGTTGATGCAGAC
Organism: Acinetobacter sp. C26M; assembly: GCF_023702675.1. Taxonomy (NCBI): domain Bacteria; kingdom Pseudomonadati; phylum Pseudomonadota; class Gammaproteobacteria; order Moraxellales; family Moraxellaceae; genus Acinetobacter; species Acinetobacter sp. C26M. The sequence goes on along the minus strand of NZ_CP098478.1, from coordinate 1,134,811 downwards.
CATCAATACGTTGCAAGAAAACTTGGCTATTCAAAGATGAATTTGAAAACTGGGCATGAATGGCACGTTTCTGTGCTGTAAGCCCCAAACTCTCTAGAGCTTGAAATATATTATTCAACATCTTTTTTTTAGAGTATCTATTTAAATTTAGCGCATTTTACTCAAATTATCGATTTCATGTCCATACAGAACCGTCTATTTATGACAATTTACGTCACATTTTTGTTTAGTTTATTTTAATCAATCTGCCTTTCTCAATAACTGAGTTCAGTCAATGTACGCATAATTCATTGTTTTAAAAAATTAATCAGCTTTTTAAATCAAATTAAAAAGCTGATGAGATAAATCACGACAAGAGCTGAGTTTATGCTGCAATCGATCAATTGCTAAAACCCTTCTTTTTAACTAAAAGTCAAAAGATGCCGAGAATAGGTATGTCCGTGGCGCGCCTAGCATTAAACTGGTAAATTGAGGCATCGACCAATAGGCTTTATTGGTCAGGTTTTCTACACTCCCACGGAAGGTAACAGGAAACTGAGCAATTTGAGTCGAATACCGTGCTCCGATGCTATACACCTCTCGGCTAGGGACTGATATCGTATTAATCCGATTAATATATTGTTTAGAGGCAGCAATTGCATTTGCGGTTAAAGTCAGACCCGGTACATAGTCAATATCCCCTTCTAAACCTAATTTTGCTTGCATCTTAGGTACACCAGTTGCCATATTGCCAAGCTCATCGGGGTTTTGTGTTTTGGTCAGTTTAGGTTGAATATAAGTTACACCGCCCATCACACGTAGCCCTTGTAATGGTGCTCCCCAAAATCCCCATTCAATCCCACGATTTCTCTGCTCACCATCAATAGAGTAGATCGGCTTTTTACTGCTGTCCTGATTCGGGGTCGAATAACCACTTGGTGTTTTAATTTCATATACACTCAAACTACTGCTAAAGTTTTCGACATCAAATTTAAGCCCGACTTCTTTTTGTTTGGTTTTATAAGGTGAAAAAATTTCACCATAGTTTTCAAAATTTGAGGACGCAACTCCACCTGAACTTAAACCTTCAATATAGTTGGCATAAAAAGAAAGATGAGGATTGGCTTTGATCAATATCGCTGCGGCGGGTGTCCATGCACTTTTATCATATAGACCATTTAGGTTACGTACTCCGTTTGCGTTCAAACTTTCCGTAACGATATTCTGATGACGTATGCCTAAAGTCATTTGGAGCTGGTCTTGGGCAAAAGATAAGGTATCGGCTAGACCATAACTGGTTAAGCGTTCTTTGTTGCTAAAAATCGGAGCTACAGCCGCTCGATCTGGCTTTGCACCCCAATTCGGCTGATAAATATTGGTTAAACGATCAGTTTTAAAACCTTGACGAATCCCGAACTCATCATCAACCTCTCGATAGTGTGTTGCATTGAGGGATATGGCATGCCCAATATTGCCTGTATTGAACTTTCCGCGTAGCCCCACTTCTGCCGATTTGCGTTCATATTCAAAACCTAAGTGTGCAATATTAAAAAGGATATCTCCTGCTTCATTCTGGATTTCGCCTTTTGCTGCGCCTAAAGTACTGTATTCTGTCTTACTCATGCCTGCGGTGGCATATCCCATCCATTCAGGGTTGAAATCATATTCCCCACGTAACATGAGCCCCTTGTCTTTGGTGTCAAAAAAAGTCCAGGTTGGATTCAATAAAGTTTTAGGATTGGGTGGATTGGGAACCTTCACCCCAGTTTTCAACGTCACACCACGATTAATCCCATCATTTTGATCTTGACTGGTATACAGATCTGCTGAAATTCGCGCTTGTTCACCTCGCCAATCCAGACCCAAAGACATTAATTGTGTCTTTTTATCTTGATCATCTATAGCACCTTCCCCATCTCGATAAACGCCATTGAATCGAACACCAAATGCCTGGCCTTGGCCAAAGCGTCTGCCAATATCCAAATGTCCACCAAATTGAGCATTAGACATATAACTTGTGGTCAATCGATTAATTGGTGTATCCGTTGCCCGCTTAGGCACAAGATTGACATTGCCCCCCAATGTCCCGCCAGGTGGCATACCATTTAACATTGCCGAAGGTCCTTTTAATACATCGATCCGTTCAAACATTTCTGGCGATGCACGGTAAAGTGGAGCAATACCATATAGACCTCCAAAAGCAGTATCTTTACCTGCGGGCGTACTGCTGGAGTTAAAACCTCGGATGGTATAACTTTCCGCGATAACCCCAAAGGCACCTGTTGAATAAACAGAAGGATCAGTCGCAACAATCACATCGGTAATATCCCGTGCTTGCCGATCAGCAATATATTTCTCGGTATAGCTGATGACACTAAACGGGGTGTCCCGCAAGCTTTTATCGCCTAAAAAACCAATCTGACCTTGCGATGCAATTTGCCCGCCTAAATCGTTCTGGTTTTCTTTGTCGGCCTGAACCTGAATGGTGGCTAATGTCGCGATGTTTTGATCTGTATGTGCTATTTTTTCTAAATCCTCAGCATGCAGTGAGTTCAATGGAAAAAGTCCCAAACCCAGCATGATTTGACTGATAACCAAATGTTTTAATTTAAATTGAGGATGATCATTTCTACGTTGTTTAGATATACGGATACTTGGGTAAGGCATTGAATTTTTCATGGTTTTAAGCTCCTTTGGCTTTTTTTGAGCATGACTTTAGACCACACACTTTTTTTGATTAAAAAGTATGTTCATCAAGAAGATTTCAATCGGTGGTTTAGGCTTTAGACTGAAGCAAGCCTCGCAATGGGATGCGTTAAATTATTGCCTCATGGTTGATATCCTTTGATCACATCATCGATCAAGATATGCATCGCGGTCGGACTCGCGGCCGTGGTGTACCAAGCATCGGCATCTACAAAAATGACTTTTCCAGTTTTCCATGCTTTGGTTTGACGTAATAAGGGGTTACTAACATTGTCTGCATTGATCGTGGCTCGATGTTCCATCACCGCAGTTCGATCTACAATAAATAGAATGTCGGGATCAGCCTGTTTAATAAACTCACTGGAAATCGGCTGTCCATGCAAACTGGTATCAGCCACTGTACTGGCAGGCTTTACCCCCAAAGCATTAAAGACAAAGCCATAACGTGACTGCACCCCAAAATTACTAAATGCGCCATTGTTATGTAAAACCACCAAGGCTTTTTCAGGTCGATCCGCGGTTATTGTGCGTACTTGTGCAACTTTGGCATCTAATTCAGCAACTTTTTCAGCCGCCAATTCCTGTTTATTAAAAATCTGCCCCAACGTCTGTAAATGAGCTTTAATCATTTCAATATGATGCTGCTGGCTATTATTAAAATTAATGTCATAGTGCAGTGTCGGAGCAATTTCACTCAGTTCTTTATACTTATCTGCTTGCAATGGCGTCATTAGTATAAGGTCGGGTTTAAGCGTATAAATCCGCTCCATATTGGGCTGCACAATTGACCCTAGATCTTGCACATTGTGTTGATCCCGATACTTTTGCAGAAAATGCGGGATAAAATCTTTGGGCATGCCTGCAATCGGAACCGCAAGCTGATCGAGAAAATCGGCTTCATTCATATCCAGCACTGCAACACGTTGCGGATAATACTCAATCCGTGTTGTACCTAATTGATGTTTGACAAGAATCGGGGCTTCCCGTTTTTGTTCAGTCTGAGATGATGCTGTCGGTGGTGGATGACATGCTGACAGTAGAATTGCAGCACTCACTGCACCTGCCAGCCCCCATAATTTGATATTCCTTTTCATATTTTCAAACTCCAGCTGAGTTGAAGTAATTGCACATATAGCCGCGTGTGCTGTTGCTAATTTCAAAATCAAGTTCATACAGATCACTTAAGCGCTGTTCTGTCATCACTTGTTGAGTTGGACCGCTAAAATGAAGATTGCCGTGTTTTAATGCGACAATATGATCTGAATAATTGGCTGCAAAATTGATGTCATGTATGACTAAAATAATCGTACGCCCCTGCTCGTCACACAAACGTCGCAAGGCTTGCATGATCTGAACCGCATGTTTCATATCTAAATTATTTAAAGGTTCATCTAAAAGCAGAACATCGGTTTGCTGCGCAATGGTCATGGCTAAAAAAGCCATCTGTCGCTGTCCACCACTCAATTCATCCAGATAAGAGCTGCGTAGTGCTTCCAAGTTTAAAAATTGAATCGCCGCATTAACCAGATCTTGGTCTGTTGCTGTCAGCTTGCCGTGGCTATATGGAAATCGGCCATATGCCACTAATTCTTCAACTGTCATTCGCAACTTAAAATCAGGTGATTGACGCAGCGTGGCAACATGCTTGGCATATTCTGCAATCTTGATCTCTGCAATGTTTTTCTGCTTAAACAGGATCTCGCCATGATCAGCCCTAGATAAACGAGCCATCATCATCAGTAAAGTTGATTTACCTGCACCATTCGGACCGATCAATGAGGTGATTTGTTGTGAGGGGAATTCAAGATTGAGGTTGGTAATGACAGACTTATTGCCATACGATTTATGCAGGTTGTGAATTTTAATCATGTCAAACCTCTGGCACGAAGCATCAGTGTTAGAAAATAAATACCGCAGACCAGATTGACCAAAATACTGACCGTGGTTTTGTAATTAAAAACATGCTCAACCAAAATCTGAGCTACAAGAAAGATGCTAATCGCAATGACACATCCCACTGCCAAACTAAATTTATGCTTGAGATTGCCGACAAGCGCATAGGCTGTGTTGGCAATAAACACGCCCATAAATGCGGTAGGACCAATTAAACTGGTCGAAATTGCAAGCAATAAAGCAATCAATGCCAGATAAAATTGCATCGCTTGATGATGATCAATTCCTAAAGAAATCGCTTGTTCGCGCCCCAAAACCAAGACATCTAAAATTGCTAACCTTTTGCGTAATAATAAAAAGATCACCAATACAATTGGGGTAGCATAAATCAGTGTCGTGGGCTGTACACGATTAAATGAGGCATAACTTAACGCTTGGAAAACTGAGAATTCTCCGGGGCTGATTTTGAGCTGAACAAACTGTGTTGCAGTGCCCATCACCATGGTCAATACCAAGCCGATCAGCAACAGCTGAAACACATCCATCTGCTCACGTGTCAATAGATATCGATGTATCAGCCATGAATAAAGCAGCATGACCAAGATCGAGACAAAAAAATGCCCCTCTACCCCAAACCAAGGCAGTGTTTGCGTTCCCATCAGAAACAGCAGCATGACCTGCCACAATAAGTAAACTGCTTCATAACCCATAATGGAGGGCGTCAAAATACGGTTACCGACGAGGGTCTGAAATATAATCGAGGAAAATGCAACACAGATGCCGCCCAATATAATCGTAGCCAACCGTAACAGACGTTTAGGAATAACATGGTCAAAATCAAAACCTGAACCCATAAACACAAATCCAATCGCCAATCCAATCGCTACGAAAATAATCAAACCCAACTTTGTATTGTTGTTCATGTGCGAAGCCCTCTCAAAATCAATATGAGAAAGACCAGCCCCCCGACACCGCCAGCGGTCAGCCCAATCGGGACTTCAAATGGATAGAGAAGGCTGCGTCCAATAATGTCGCAAAAGAGCAGTAAACAAGCGCCACTCAGGGCCACGATAGGCAATGTTTTGGCAAGATTCTCTCCATATTTCAATGCCACCAGATTTGGAATCACCAAGCCAACAAAAGGAATGGCACCGACGGTGATAACCGTGACGGAAATGGTAATTGCCACCAAAAGCAAACCGATTGTGACCGTGCTTGCATAACCAAGGCCAAGGCTCGTCGCCATCTCCTCGCCCATACCAAGCACTGTCAAACGATGTGCAAAGACATAGGTCAATATGACTACAGGAAAGATAATGAAAATGATTTCATAATGGCCTTGTACTACACGGGAAAAATCACCGAGTAGCCAAGCTTGCATGCTTTGTAGAATATTATTTTGATAAGCATAGAATTCGGCCAATGCACTCAGAACACTGCCATAGATCAAACCAATAACTGGAATCAATACGGTGTTTCGAAATCGAATACCACGGATGATTGCGATAAAAAGTACACTGGCCAACAAGCAAAACAACATTGCAAAAATCATTTTCGTAATGAGCGTTGCTGTTGGAATTAGTGTTAAGGAGATCAGAATGCCGAGCTTTGCTGCATCCAACCCTCCAGTTGTACCAGGTTCAACAAAGCGATTACGCACAATATGCTGCAAAATTACACCGCAGATCGATAGACCAACCCCAGTCAAAATAATGGCAAGCAAGCGAGGAATTCGACTCGCAGTCAAGGTCAGCCAAACATCACTAGACTGGCTAAACAATGCTGACCACTCTAGCTGCTGAGCACCAATCAAAAGTGAAAGGATGCACAGCAGACAAAAGCTAATCACTAAAATCAAGGGCATTGCAGTTGTCTCGCAACTTGAGGGGCTTGTCCAATCTGCCACCCTTTAATCATCTGGCTTTGTTGCAAATAACGTGAATAATGCCCCTGCATCAAACGTAATTGTTGAGGGGTCCCTTGCTCAACGACTTGCCCCTGATCCAACACAATAATCTGATCTGCAGCAGCGATTGTTGCCAACTGATGTGCAATCACCAAAATGGTTTTTTGACCACGTAGCTGATTCAACAACTCACAGATAATGGCCTGATTTTCAGGATCTAAAGCTGCTGTCGCTTCATCGACCAAGAGAATAGGCGCATCCTTAATCAAAGCACGGGCAATCGCAATCCGTTGTCTTTCACCGCCAGATAAGCGTACACCACCCTCACCAACCAGCGTGTTAAGCCCCTCAGGCAAACGGGCAAGCATTTCTGCGATTCCCACCTGCTCAACCACCTGCATGACTTGATCATCTGTTGCATTCGAGTTACCCATCCGAATGTTCTCTCCGATACTGCCAGCAAACAAATAATTTTCTTGGAAAATCTGACTGATCTGCCCTATCAACTGCGTATAAGGCAGTTGCTTTACATCAACACCACCAACCAGAACCTGTCCTCGGTTTGCATCAAAGAAACGAGCAACCAATTTAGTTAAGCTGGTTTTACCTGAACCTGATGCCCCAATCAGTGCGGTCATACTGCCAGATGCAACTCGTAAATCTACGCCTTGCAATACATAAGGCTGATCATCTTGATAGCGGAAATAGACATCTTTAAATTCTATCGAGTGATCACACAAGGGTTGAACAGCTTGGGATTCGTGCAAGGGATGTTCGTTAAAAATAGCTTGTATTGCCGCAAGTTGGCTCTTGGCATGACGTAAAACCTCGCTATAACCAGCAACCTCAAGCAAGGCATCAACAAATCGGCAAATCAATAATAAAGAAACACCCAGACTGGCAAATGCAGCCACGGTGGTGGTATCAACGGCTTGAAAAGGCAACCAGAATACAACCGTCATCAACATCAAGATGAACACAGCTTGAATCACCCAGATATTTAAAACGGCTGCACAGGATGACAATATGATGAGTTTTAGACCTGAGCGACGTTGCTGCCTGATTGCATCGTCTAAAAAACGCTGGCTATCGCCTTCTCCATTAAAAGCACGGAAAACCGATTGAGCCTGTGCAAACTCCACCATCCGTTGACTTGTTTCAGCAAATCTTTGTTGATAAACCTGATCGCTATGATGCGCAATTTTCGAACTCAACCAGAACACCGCGACCATAATCGGAATTGCAATGAGTGCGATCAATCCAAGCAGGCTATGAGTCAGCAATAAAGCAATAACAATAATCAGTGGCGTAACTACGCCTGTAATTAAGGGGGTAAAAACGTGTGCAGGCAGTTGCGCTACAGACATCATGCCCTGCGTCACCAGATGATTAAAGCTTGCTGTATTTTGCGGATTAAACCACCCTACCGCTAAGCCAGCGACATGGTTGCCAAGACCTAAACGCGCACGTTCTAAAACGGCAATCCCCACCCGTATACCCATCTGCTCTACAATCCGTCGGAGCAACCAACAGAGAATGACAGTGATCACCAATACACTCAGCCACAGCATAATTTGATCAAACTGTCCGAGTAATAATTGTGACAAGATAAAGGCCAATAGCAGAATGCTCACACCACAAATCAGACCATAGAACACGGTGATGCTGATGTAACGATAAAAAACAGCTATGTCATCGCCCAATAATCGAGTAAAGGTTTTTAGCATGTCTCTACTCCTTGTAAGCCTGAGGCATGTTTTTCAGTATGTGACCATAATTGGGCATACAAGGCTCGGTTGTTTAACAGTGCGGTATGTGTTCCATGTTCAATCACTTTGCCTTGATCAAGCACAATAATCTGATCCGCATGCATAATCGTATTCAAACGATGTGCAATCACTAAAACCGTTCGCCCTTGTGCCAGAACTGCAAGTGCCTCCTGAATGGCAATTTCATTTTCGACATCTGCTGCCGCTGTTGCCTCATCTAAAACCAGTACTGGTGAATTCAACAAGATTGCCCGAGCAATCGCGATTCTTTGCCGTTCACCACCCGATAACTGAATATCGTCACCCACAATCGCAGCATATTGTTTAGCTTCAGCCATAATACGTTGATGCACATTTGCAGCTTTTGCAGCCTGCTCAATTTCTGCCTGAGTCGCAGTCGAGCGCCCAAGTGCAATATTCTCAGCGATACTGGCATGGATCAGTCGCGTGTCCTGTAACACAAAGCCAATATGCTGATACAGCACAGAGGGCGCAATTTCCCGAAGATCAATACCACCCAATGTGATATGCCCTTCAGTTGGGTCAAAAAATCGTAATAGCAATTGGGCAATGGTTGATTTCCCAGCCCCAGAAGGCCCAACAATTGCGGTAACAGTGTTAGGCTGAAGCGAAAAATTCAGCTGAGAAACCACAGGATGCTTTGCATCATAGGCATAGCTGACCTGATTAAAACAAATCTGACTGTCTTGAATTGGTAATAATTGCTGCGGTGAAACAACGTCTAATATAGGTGTTTTTAATAGTGTTAATACCCTCTGTGCCGCCCCCTGACTGGCATGTACATCATGCAACAAGGTATGCAGCAATAGCACAGGCGCAGAAATTGCGGGTGCGACCAATACAAAAGGTAATACATCAAGCGGATGTGACCAGCCTAAATAACTGAATAAAGCAGCACCAATCAAAACAACACCCAAAATGGTAATCGGTGAAATGAGTGCGTGCGCATGTGCCATAGACTTTACGAGTGGACGAGTAAAGGATTTAAATGCCTGAGCAAATGAATACACAGCTTGTTGATAAGATGCAGAAGCCTGCCCCGTCTGGCCAAATGTTTTTACAATCGGAATTGCATGAATAAACTCAACCGCAGCACTATTAATATGCCCAAGTTGCGTTGCAAACTCCTGAATATTACTTTCACTGGCATGTAATGCTTTGCGTAAAAAAAGGAAAAAGCCCACAAATGGCAATAAAGCCAAAACAGCCATACGCCAATCCATCATGAATAGAAAAATGGCAGCGATTAAAATCGTGCCGATGGCTCGACCAAATGCTGGGAAAAAATGTGCCGTTAAACTATGTAGTAGACCAATATCATCCTGCATCAGTTGTTTTACTTCGCCAGAGTTTCGACTTGTAAACCAACCCAGCGGAACTTGAGTCAACCGTTTGGTAATTTTTTGGGTCAATAAACCGGTAATTTTATGGTCAGCCAAATGGGCAATAAACTCACTGAGCGTGATCAACAACATACCGATTAACAAACAGCATATTCCCATCACAACCCAAGTGACGGTATCGGCAGTGATTTGTCCTGTCTCTAAAATACTGATATCGACTGAAAGTGCTTTGACCAGATAAACAACACCGATCACAGGAAGCAAACTTAACATCGCCCCTAGCACTGCAGTCAATGAGGCTAAAACTAAATACCCACGTATTGGCTTTAATATGAAATTTAAAGGATTGGAATCTTGGAGCCGACCTTGTTCTACACGACTTGCACACATAACAGCATCAATCCTGTGTTTGCTCATTTTTTCATTCAAGCTTTGCTGCTCATCTTTCATACCAACAAGCGGCAATCACCCATAAATACAAATGAGAATTAATATCAATAGATTTAGTTGCATTGTAGTAAACTAATTCAATAAAGTAAACGATTTGACCCCCTAGCAATGTCATGGCAACATGAAAAAATTGAATTTTATGGAATACAGATGGCCTCTCTCAGCAAATCTCCCGCACGCGGACGCCCACGGACAATTACACATGAGCGCATCATGAATGCAGGTATTGAGATCGGTTTACTCAACATCACTTTTGTTGGCGTTGCAGCGGCTTTGGGAATCAGCCATATGGCGTTGTACAAACACATTTCCAGCCTTGAAGAACTCAAGTACATGATTGCTGAAGAGATTTTCACACGATGGGAAATCCCGTTACCATCTGCAACCCGTGCTGTACCACTCAAAGATTATCTGCTTGAATTCATGCACTCTATTCGTGAATTAGTAAAGTCAAACCCGGGTCTGACGCCTTACTTAATTCGCAGAATGGCTTCTACCCCATCAATGGTGGCTAAAATTGGCACGCATCATCAAGTCGTTGCTCAAGCCTACTCGTTGTCGCTTGATCAAGCCCGTTGGCTCAATTCCACCATCGCCTTTCATTGTATTGCTGTGGCGGATACGATCTATACGGTGGCAGGGAAAGAACCCACTCAAGCACCAGACCGAGCCAGTGAAGAAGCAGAAATGGAAGCCGAATTTATGGACAGTATGCAGGCTTTAATTATTGGAACATTAGCCTTGCTTGAAACAAAAAAATGATAGTGCTTGTTTTAATCTAATGATGAATTCCCGATCAAGTTAATGTGACCCGAACAAAGAAGAGAATTCTACTCAATTCATTTTTATTATTTTTAATCAAGGCATATTCTGATCGATATGCCTTGATTTTTATTTGCACAAATTCCTATTGTTGTCTTGCTTAGAATCTTGCACGCAGTGATAAAGTTACGTTACGTGGCTCGCCCCAATAAACGCCATTGTAGAAACCGACCTGTTGATAATATTTTTCATCAAATAAATTATTCACTTGTAAGTTTGCACTGAATGATTCATTGAAGGTATATCCCATATTGGCACTTGCCAAGAAGTAAGCATCTTGTCGTACATAGCCATCTGAGTTTTTAGGTGCACTGCTCGATTTACTCACCACCTCACTTTGCCAATTCACACCAAAACCAATATTGAATTTGTTGGCACCGTCCCATAGCTGTTCAGGGAGTTTGAAGTTGGTGTAGATTTTGACTTGATTCTGAGGAAGGGTTGTTGAAGCCTTTACGGTTTCTGAACTTATGCTGTTCACATAGGTATAACCCGCAGTAATATTCCACGTCGGTGTAATTCGTCCAATTGCTTCCAGCTCAAAGCCTTCAATTTTCAACCCCTCACCCGAAGCTTTCATTGGCTCTCCACCATCATCTGTTTTAGTTATGCCTGCTGCAATCGCCTCTTCATCACGAATTGCAACATTCTCTTTTTTCGACCAGAACGCAGCAGCAGTTGCCAAAAGTTGGTCATCCAATAAACTGGCTTTTAGACCTGCCTCATAGCTTTTACCTGTTTCAGGTTCTAAGAAACTGTTATTACGGTCTTTTTGGCTGCTTGGATTAAACATATCGGTATAACTGGCATAGGCAGTTACAATATCGTTGATCGCATAAGTGGTACCGAAATAAGGCGTAAAAGCATCGGTTTTCACATCACTCTTCGTACCATTGGTGGCTGAATAATCACTATAACGCCCCCCTACAATCAATTTTAGATCATCTGTCAGGTTTAGCTTTAAGGTGCTGTATGCACCATAATTACGCTGTTTTGCATCTTTAGTCGAAGGGGTAACGGTGTAGCCAGGTTTAGGCGTTGTATTACCATCCCATGTCCGCCAATCATTGATCACACAAGTATCACCAATATTATTAGAAGGTTGTGTTACGTTGTTCACTTTCTTGGTACAAGTCAATTGATTACTGGCAATACCATCAATAAATCCACCCGGGCTGTCCGTAGAACGATCAAAGCCATTTCCACCTATGACCAACTCATGCTCACGATTAAATAATTTAAACGGTCCACTGGCAAACAACTCTAAGCTGGTCTTTTTAGATTCAGATGTTGGATACACTGTTGACCAAACCCCAACGCCAGTTCCATCATTTTGATTAGGAAAACCAGAGCCACCATAAGACATCAGCCAAAAACTTTTGGACAATGAATGTGAAGCAGCTGCCTTAATCATCCAGTTGTTATCAAATTTATAGGTCAAATCAGCAAATACGGTTTTATCACTTTGACTGATGGTATTCCAGCGATTTGCCAAGCTGAAATTGCGCGGTAAATTGGCCAGCGAACCATCTTGATTCCAGTATGGTACAGTTCCCCATGTTGAACCACGTGGTTGGTTGTCTTGATATTGAAAACCAATACTGCCTGTTAATTGATCCGTAATATCCGCTTCAACCATCGCCATCGCTGCTAAGGTTTCAAGAGAGTAATAATCCATATAGGATTCACCCTCACGTCGTGCTGCCATCACGCGGCTACGTACACTGCCATCAGCCGTCAAAGGGATTGAAACATCCGCCTCATTACGAATGGTATTCCAGCGACTAAATGACGTAGCAACCGAACCCGTCAACTCTTTTGCAGGTCGTTTACGAATCATATTGATGGTTGCAGACGGGTTTCCTGTAGATCCTGTTAAACCTGTTGCCCCCTTCACCACTTCAATACGGTCAAAGAAAAAACTATCAACACGTGGGCTATTCTCTCCAATTGGCATGCCATCAATTTGACGATTGCTAATCGCATAGCCTCGCGCAGAATAATTTGAGCGTTCACTATCGTTTTTAGTGACCGTAACACCTGGGGTGGCTGCAAGTACATCATCAATAATATTGAGATTACGTTGCTCAATCTGTTCACGCGTAATGACACTGACTGATTGTGGTGTTTCTTTTAAGGAAAGTTTTAACTTGGAGGACGTACGAGATGATTTTGCTTGGAAGCTTTCACTACCTTCCGTTTTTTCATCATCGGCTGCAACCTTAATGGTTGGGAGTACGCTTGCGCCCTGTTCTTGCGCAAAAGCGTGATGTGAGAATGCCCCGAAAATAAGAATCGATTTTATCGCAATATTTAAAGCAGATTGTCTAAGCTGATTGTTCATAATGCTACAATTAATTAAATAAGAATCATTATTATTATCAATATCACTACAAAAATAAATGCAGAATTCACAATTGCTTAATATTTATTTGATCTTTTGGGCAAAAAAGGAAAACGAATCATCAATAGCTCAAAATGATAATTAAACCCGTCGAAACAGCAATGTACGTCGATTCAGGACAGGAGCTCAGTTAAAAAAATTTCCACTTATACTTTCTGTAGTCGATATAAAGCGTATCCTTCCAACTTAAAATCATGTTAATTATTATTTTTCAATTGTTTAAATTTATTATTGAATCATCCTCGCGTTCTAAAATACGGGGGCCTGAGCCCAGCTCTGCCAAGATATCTTCTGGATTACGTAAACGACATTGTTCCAAAGACAAACACCCGCAGCCAATACACCAGTCCATTTCATCTCTTAAACGAGTCAGCTTTTGAATACGTTCATCTAAGTCTTTGCGCCAACAAGTGGATAGTTCAGCCCACTGTTCGGCCGTTAACTTGCTACCTATTGGGTAAACACTCAACGCTTTTTTAATTTCTTCCAATGAAATTCCAACTTTTTGTGCGACTTTAATAATTCCGATATAGCGCAGCACAGACAAAGGATAACGACGTTGATTGCCATTAGTACGAATACTTTTAATCAGTCCTTTGGACTCGTAAAAATGCAAAGTTGAAACAGCGACACCACTTCGTTTAGCCACTTCCCCAACCGTCAGCATCCGATTGATATCAATTTTTCGTTCGAGTGTCATGCGTTCAATATCTCAAGATTACTTTAGGTTTTATAGTTGATGGCAAAGCAATTTGTCAATTTAAAGCCTCGCATCATGATTCAAAAATTAGCCATTTACTCAACATCAAATTGATAAAAAGTCCCAGAAGTATCGACAGAAATTATGCCCTTTCTGCTTCTGAACATGAGCTTTTCTGATCTTTAATTTTCTAGCTTCCCCATTGACCTCAACATAACTTGAGGTTCTAGACTGCATACCACTGCATTATTAAATGCAAATAAGCAATTCATTTTTAATGTTTTTCAGCAGTCTGTCTGCATCTACTCAGGAAATACGCCTATGCCGTACTTCATTAAATTAAGTTTGGAAAGCCAATGGTTATGGATCATTAGCAGGTGTTGTCTAGCACTGTTATTTTTTAGCTCAGGTCTCAGCAAAGTGCTTGATGTGGAAACAGGATTTCAAGAAATGCACGCAGCTGGTTTAGAGCCTACATGGTTATTTAACTATGCCTCAGCGCTGATTTTACTTGTGGGTGCATACAGTATTTTGTTTGATCGCTACATTTGGTTAGGCGCTGCACTGCTCTCTGTATTTTTAGTGATTACGATTGTATTGGTACATACCTTTTGGAACATGTCAGGGCTACAAGCACAAATCTCGCTTTATTTTGCACTTGAACACATTTCAGTGATTGGTGGCTTAATCGGTACTGCAATTGCCAGCCACTTTCGTCAGCAGCTGCAAGAAGTCGGAGTAATCGCATGAACACAAAACTGCGTATTTTTTTGATTATCAGTATTTTAATATTTATTGCTGTAGCTGCTTATGTTTTTTTTAAATCCCGCTCAGCAGATCATTCATCCAGCTATAGTTATCCCCCTGTCAAGGTCGCACTAACAACAGTCAAGCAACAAGTCACGCCCCGTATTCTGTCCAGTATTGGTGAGTTGGAAGCGATACGACAAGTTCAAGTCTCTGCTGAGAGTACTGGTGTGATTGAACAGATTTATTTTCAATCAGGGCAATACGTCAAAAAAGGACAATTACTGGTTCAACTGAAAACCAATGTAGAACAAGGCAATTTAGGGCGGCTACAAGCCAAGCTGAAACAGGCAGAAATGACCTATCACCGCACCAAACAACTGATTGATAGCAATGCGATTTCACGTGCTGAACTAGATACAGCATTGGCCGACAGGGATATGACCCGTGCTGAAATCCAGCAACTGCAAGCCCAGATTGAACAAAAATCCATTCGCGCTCCCTTCTCTGGTGTGATCGGGATTCGCCAAGTTCATCAGGGGCAATATCTTGAAGCAGGCACCAGTATTGCCAATCTGGTCGATACACAGCAACTACTTGCCAATTTCACACTGAATGAACAACTAGCTGCAAGATTAAAAACAGGCCAAGCCGTTCAATTAAAAATAGATGCCTTTCCTGAACAAAGTTTCTCTGCCGTAGTGAATGCGATTGATCCAATGGTGAGTAAATCTAGAACCATGACAGGACAGGCACTGCTCAATAATCAGCATCAACAGTTAAAACCAGGCATGTATGCAAAACTGGACATACAGGAAGCCAACCTCCCCAGCTTAGTCATACCTGAAACTGCAATTACTTATACCGCCTATGGCAATACTGTTTTTCTAGTGAAACATGATCAACAGAAACAAACTGTACAACGTGTTGCGGTCGAACTCGGCGAGCGTTATCAAGGTTGGGTTGAAGTGCAATCGGGTATTAAAGCAGGTGACCAAGTGGTGGTTTCTGGTCAAGTTCGTCTCAGTGATGGCATGCAAATCGAGCCAACGACGAATAGCTTGGAACAAGCCCAATCTTCCAAAACCAAGACAAAGGTTTAGGGAGAAACGCAGATGAAATTTACCGATCTTTTTGTGAAACGTCCCGTATTGGCGCTGGTTGTAAGTACCCTGATTTTATTAGCAGGTTTATTTTCACTGAATAAATTACCAATTCGCCAATACCCCTTATTAGAAAGTTCAACCATCAGTATCAGCACAGAATACCCAGGTGCATCGGCTGAACTGATGCAAGGTTTTGTCACGCAACCGATTGCACAAGCGGTCTCTTCTGTTGAGGGCATTGATTATCTCAGCTCTTCCTCAGTGCAAGGCCGCAGTGTCATAACCTTGCGCATGCAACTCAACCGAGACTCCACTCAAGCCCTGACCGAAGTCATGGCCAAGGTCAACCAAGTTCGCTACAAATTGCCTGAACAGGCATTTGACCCTGTAATTGAACGCTCTTCAGGCGAATCGACCGACGTAGCGTATATTGGCTTTTCCAGTGAACAGCTGTCTATGCCCGAGCTAACCGACTATCTGTCACGGGTAGTTGAACCGATGCTGTCAACCATTGAAGGCGTGGCAAAAGTTCAAACCTATGGTAGCCAACGCCTTGCCATGCGGATCTGGCTAGATGCAGACCGTTTGGCCAGTCGGGGTGTGACTGCTGCCGATGTCGCCAGTGCGATTCGTCAAAACAACTACCAAGCTGCGCCTGGTCAAATCAAAGGTGAGTTGGTGGTTTCCAATGTCAATGTGTCAACCGAGCTGACCAGTATTCAGGACTTTAAAAATCTGGTGATCAGTAATGATGGGCAGAACCTGATTCATTTGCAGGATGTAGCCACCGTTGAACTCGGTGCAGCATCTACCGAAACCAGTGCCTCAATGGATGGGCAACCCGCAATTTTTATTGGTTTACAGGCGACTCCAACAGGTAATCCACTCGTCATTGTTCAAGGTATTAAGGATAAATTGCCTGAGATACAGAAAACCTTACCCCCGAGTGTTAAAGCCAATCTGGCCTATGAAACCGCTCGCTTTATTGATGCCTCGATTGATGAAGTACTACATACCTTTATCGAAGCCCTGATCATTGTGATTGCCGTGATCTATCTGTGCCTAGGTTCACTCCGTAGTGTCTTGATTCCTGTAGTAACGATTCCACTGTCAATGCTGGGCGCTTTAGGCTTGATGCTGATTTTTGGCTTTAGCATTAACTTACTGACCTTGCTGGCCATGGTACTGGCAATTGGATTGGTGGTGGATGATGCCATTGTGGTGGTGGAAAATGTACACCGTCATATTGAAGAAGGCTTGTCACCTATTGCTGCTGCACTGGTGGGCGCACGTGAAGTCGCAGGCCCCGTGATTGCCATGACCATTACCCTTGCTGCCGTCTATGCACCGATTGGTTTAATGGGTGGATTAACAGGTTCATTATTTAAAGAGTTTGCACTGACCTTAGCAGGAGCGGTTTTAGTCTCAGGGATTATTGCCCTCACCCTCTCCCCTGTGATGAGTTCTTACCTGCTGCAATCCAAGCAGGAAGAAGGTCGAATGGCTAAAGCTGCTGAATGGTTTTTTGAACGTTTAACCCACGTTTACCATAACCTATTGCAATTTTCATTGCAGCATCGCTGGATCACTGTGGTTTTTGCAGTTGCTGTTTTTGCCAGTTTGCCTTTTCTGTATCAACTCCCACAAAAAGAATTGGCGCCGCTAGAAGACCAAGCCAGTGTGCTGACCGCGATCAAGGCACCACAACATGCCAACTTAAACTATGCCGAACACTTCAACTATGAGTTGGATAAAGTGTTCTGGACGCTGCCTGAAACTAGCACCACATGGATTATTAATGGTACGGATGGCTCAGCAGCCAGTTTTGGCGGTACCACCTTATCCAGTTGGGCTGAACGTACGCGCTCTGCAGATGATCTGCAACAGGAACTACAAGCCAAGGTGGGTGCTGTAGAAGGTACTAGTATTTTTGTGTTCCAAAATCCAGCTTTGCCTGGTTCGACAGGCGGCTTGCCAGTACAGATGGTGCTGCGTAGTGCGCAAGACTACGCCACCATTTATCAGACCATGGAAAATATCAAACAAAAAGCCCGTGAGAGTGGTCTATTTGTGGTGGTAGACAGTGATCTAGATTTCAATAATCCAATGCTGAAAATTGAAGTTGATCGCGCCAAAGCCAATAGCTTGGGCATTCGGATGCAGGATATTGGCGAGGCACTGGCGACCCTTGTGGGTGAAAACTATGTCAATCGTTTCAGTATGCTGGGCCGTGCTTATGATGTGATTCCACAAAGTATCAAAAGTCAGCGCCTGACCCCACAAGCATTGACCCAGCAATTTGTACGCACCGATCAGGGGACGTTGATTCCATTGTCTACTATCGTCCATCTGAATGAACAGGTCGAGCCAAATAAACTCACGCAGTTTAATCAGCAGAATGCTGCAACCTTCCAAGCCATACCCGCGCCTGGTGTTTCTTTAGGCCAAGCCTTAGCGTTCCTTGAACAAGTCACGGCTGAGTTACCGACAGGTTTCAGCCATGACTGGCAAGCCGATGCCCGCCAATATATGCAGGAAGGCAATACCCTGTTGTTTGCATTTTTGGCTGCATTGGTGGTGATTTATCTGGTCTTGGCCGCGCAATATGAAAGTCTGGTCGACCCGTTCATTATCTTAATTACTGTGCCCCTATCGATTTGCGGTGCCTTGATTCCTTTGGCACTCGGTTATGCCACGGTCAATATCTATACCCAAATTGGTCTGGTCACCCTGATCGGTTTGATTAGTAAGCATGGCATCCTGATGGTTGAATTTGCCAATGAGTTGCAACTGCATGAAGGGCTAAATAAACAGGCCGCCATTCTTAAAGCGGCACAAATTCGCTTACGCCCGATTCTGATGACCACGGCGGCGATGGTGTTTGGACTTATTCCACTGCTGTTTGCGACAGGTGCGGGCGCACATAGCCGTTTTGGTCTTGGGCTGGTGATTGTATGCGGTATGTTGATTGGCACATTCTTCACCCTGTTTGTATTGCCCACCATTTATAGTCTGCTGGCACGTCAACATAACCAAAGTTCGGCTCGTGTACAGGAACTACAGAAAATTGATGCGATGGAGTCTCAAGCATGAATAACAATCAAGTCTTAGCCAAAACATCTCAGCATCAGTCATACAAGCAAATGATAAGCACTGGGCTCATCATGGCGGCTTTGGCCATATCACTGAGTGGCTGCCAAAATCTTAGACCACAACCACCGATCGTCAGTGCCGATATTCCGAACAGTTATGACCATCCAATTCAAGGCAATTCCATTGCCCACCAAGGCTATCAGCAGTTTCTTGCTGATCCGCGTTTAGTGCAAGTGATTGAGCTAGCCCTCAGTCATAATCGTGATTTACGCAGTGCAAGCCTGAATATTCAACGGGCACAGCAATATTATCAGATCAGGAAAAATGATCAGTTTCCGATGATTGCTGGTCGTGCAGAGCTGCTTCGCCAAGTCTCCCCCACCCTTGATCCCAATAACCCCCGTTCAAGCTTGCAAGTTGGTCTCGGCTTGACGGCTTATGAGCTGGATTTTTGGGGACGGGTTCGCAATCTGAAAGATGCAGCACTAGATCGTTATTTGGCGACCCAAAGTGCGCGTGATGCCATGCAAATCAGTTTGGTCAGTCAAGCCAGCCAAGCTTGGTTGGATTATGCCTTTGCCCATGCACAGTTAAAACTTGCCCAACAAACGCTTGCGACACAATTGAATGCCTATCAGCTCAATCAAAAACGTTTCGATGCAGGCACCGACAGTGAAATTCCCTTGCGTCAGGCACAGATCTCGGTCGAAACGGCACGTCACGATACAGCCAACTACCAAACGCAGTTGCTACAGGCGCAGAATTTACTTAATCTGTTGGTCGGTCAACAGCTTCCTGTAGATCTCTTGCCACAACAACCGATTAAAAACATCAGCACCAACGCAGTTTTAAGTACAGGTTTAAGCAGTGATTTACTGAATAATCGTCCTGATCTTAAACTTGCTGAATATCAATTGCACGAAGCAGGTGCCAATATTGCGGTTGCCAAAGCAGCTTTATTTCCTAGTATTCGATTAACAGGCTCAGCGGGCTATGCATCGACTCAACTCAGTGATCTATTTAAATCAGGCAATGGCATCTGGTCGATTAGCCCTAGTCTGGATCTACCGATCTTTGACTGGGGCACCCGTCAGGCCAATCTCAAAATTTCAAAAATCGAGCAGCAAATCGCGCTGTCGAATTATGAAAAATCCATTCAATCTGCTTTTAGAGAAGTCAATGATAGCCTTGCCACACGTGCCTATATGGATGAACGGATTACTGCACAACAGCGCTTAGTCGATGCGACCAATCGGAACTACAGACTGTCTAATACCCGCTTTCGTGCAGGGATTGATAGTTATTTAAGTGTCTTGGATGCACAACGCTCTCATTATGCTGCTGAGCAAAGTTTATTATTGCTGGAACAGGCACGGCTCAACAATCAGATTGAACTCTATAAAGTATTGGGCGGAGGCTTAACACAATAATCATCACAGGGGTTTTAAGAATGGCTACGGCTATTCTTAAAATCTCATTCAAGCAAAGATAAGCTTGGCTAATAACCAAAAGAGCAGTAGATAAAATAATTGAGTTGATGATTTTATGTCTTATTCTTCACTATGTATTTTTAATACCAGTCAGCGATTTATATAAATGTTAAAAATTAAAATGAACCGTTTAAAAAGTCTAGAACGTGAGGCTTATGTCTTTGCCAATGTCGCTTGAATAAAGTCGCCAATCTCATCTAAGGCCTGTTCAGATTTTTGCACAAAGCGATTAAACATCTGAAAGTTATGCCACATATTTTCATAAACATGTAGATGAACCTGCACACCCTCTTGTTGGGCACGCTTGGCCAGATTGATCGCATCATCCACGAGAATTTCTTCGCTGCCTGCTTGAATCAATAGCGGTGGAAGACTATTTAAATCAGCAAAAATAGGTGAAATACGTGGATCATTAGTTCGTAATTTCCCGCGATATCCATCCCCACCCCGTTTTAAGGCATAGGCGCGAATCATCGGATCTCGTTTGGCATTTTTAAATACTGAAGCCGAGCTTAAGGTGATATCGACATAGGGTGATATCATCACCATTCCAGATGGCAAAATTTGTCCTGCCTCTCTTAATTCCACCGCGAATGCTAAGGCCAAAGCACATCCACCAGAGTCACCACCTAAGATAATTTGCTCTGGCTTCCAGCCATCACTCAATAAATGTTGATAGACCGACTTCACATCCTCCAATGCCGCTGGATAAGGATGTTCAGGTGCACGTCGATAATCCAGCGTATACACGTTGACCTTGGCCCGTGCAGCCAATTCGGTAGCAAGTGCGCGATGGGTTCGTGATGAACCTGCAAAAAAAGCACCGCCATGACAATGCAATAATACCCCTTGCACCTCATCCACAGGCCTTGCCACTTCGACGGGAACAATACGTTGATCCCGTGCATCTCTTAATTTAATCTGCTGTATAGCAACATCGGCTCTGGGTTTAAAAATGCGTGATCCAATCTCCATTGCGCCACGCAAGATCGGAAAAGGTAAAGCCAGACCACTAGCCAGCTTAAAACTCAGCCGCAAACTCATTTTTACGCCTGTTTCGATTATCTGTTGCTGCATTTTGTGCTCCTGTCGATAGCATCACCGAGTCATCATTTAACTGGCTTTTTTATCAGTTTTAGACTCAGTAAAACCAAGTACATAATCGTGAAGATCACATTGCGCTAAACGAGCACGCATCTCAAAAGTAGTCCACGGCCATAAGGTACTGTTACGACCATTCCGATCGATAAAGTAGCTGCTGCATCCACCGGTATTCCAGACCGTATTTTTTAATGCCGCTTGGATTTCATCATTGTATTGTTCCAATACCTCAGCACGAATTTCAACAGTTTCAATCTGCTGTGCCTGTACTTTTTTCAGCATGTCCAAGATATACGCCAGTTGTGCTTCAATGATAATCAATGCCGAAGAGCTGACCGCAATATTGGGACCAAACATGACAAAGGCATTTGGGCAACCTTCAACCACTGTACCGAGGTAGCCTTTGGCGCTGCCTTGCCATACTTCATCCATGCTTTTGCCATGTTTATTACGGATCTGTTTGGCAATCGGAGGATTACTGACTTCAAAGCCTGTGCCAAAAATAATTGCATCAACCTCATGCTCCGATCCATCACTGGCGATTAGCGTATTGCCACGTACTTCCTCTACCCCACAGCGCAACACCTCTACATTCGGTTTTGCCAATGCTGGATACCATTGATTAGACTGTAATACCCGTTTGCAACCAATGGTAAAGTCAGGCAATAGTTTTTCTCGTAACACAGGGTCTTTTACCCCTAAGCGAATATTTAATTTGGCTAAGCGTTCAATCTGACTGACCAATTTTGGATGATGCATACTGGAATTTAACGATTCGAATACACCATAAACACCATAACGGGTTAAACGCTGAGTGACTGGAAGTACTTTAAACAGTGCCTGAGCAAGTTTTGGTAGACTTTGATCCATTTTGGGCAATACCCATTGTGGGGTACGCTGTAGCAAAGTGAGTTTCTCAACTTGGGGTTGAATCTCAGGTACAAATTGAATCGCAGATGCTCCTGCACCAATAACCGCAACCTTTTTACCGTTTAGGTCAAAAGCATGATTCCATTCTGCCGAGTGGAACTGAGCCCCTTTAAATGTCTCTAAACCTTTAATTTTAGGGAGTACAGGTTGATGCATTGGCCCACCCGCCATAATCGCAAAACGGGCATGGATGAGACCTTGATTGGTTTTCACCACCCAATGTTTGGCCTGATCATCCCAAGCACTTTCCAGCATTTCATAGCCAAAGCGCACATACTTTTTCACATCAAATTGCTGTGCAACATTTTGTATATAGGTCTTAATTTCTTGCTGCTGCGCAAACACCCGACTCCATTGTGGATTCGGTGCAAAAGAATAAGAATATAACGCCGACGGCACATCACAAGCACAACCTGGATAGGTGTTGGCACGCCAGACACCGCCAATTTCATCTGCTTTTTCCAAAACCACAAAATCTGTAAAACCCGCTTGCTGTAATTTAATGGCGGCTCCAATCCCTGCAAAGCCAGCCCCGATAATCGCCACATGAAATTTTTCGATCTTCGCCATGAGTTTTAATCCTTATTTTGTCTGTGCCAATTGGCTTAAACGTTGGCTATATGCTTTGCGATCATTCTGATCCAAGCCTTTTAAAATACGGTCATCCCCGATCAGTTTTCGGAAACCTGTATTGAGCCAATGCGGCACCAACCCATAAGCTTTCGGGGTATGGGTTAAATAATTCGGCACTGCAATTTCAGCTAGATTATGTGCGATGGCTTGAATAATCGCATTCGCCACATCTTGCGGTTCTACCGTCGGAATCGGCAAACTGTCCCCCGTACCAGATGACAATTCAGTCAAGACTTTGGATGGTAGCACTGCCGATAAGCCAATCGGCGTGTCTCTAAGCTCTTGTTGCATCGATGCGGTTAAACCCACCACAGCAAATTTCGTCGCGCAATAAATGCTGGCCCCCGGAATCGGATATTTACCTGCCAGAGAGGCGACATTGACGATATGCCCTGTTTGTCGTGCCAGCATTTTGGGCAATACTGCTTTCATGCCATGAATCACCCCACGCAAGTTGATATCAATTTGCGCATCGGTGATGGCTTGGCTTTCCTCGACCATCGCCCCCATTGGCATAATGCCAGCGTTGTTGACCAAGATATCGATGGGACCCAGTTGCTTTTCAATTTGCACAATCAATTCATGAAATGAATTTTGCACTCGTACATCCAAATAGCCGCCAAAGCCTTGCACTTTCGTAGCGGC
Organism: Acinetobacter sp. C26M; assembly: GCF_023702675.1. Classification (NCBI taxonomy): domain Bacteria; kingdom Pseudomonadati; phylum Pseudomonadota; class Gammaproteobacteria; order Moraxellales; family Moraxellaceae; genus Acinetobacter; species Acinetobacter sp. C26M. The sequence goes on along the minus strand of NZ_CP098478.1, from coordinate 1,111,073 downwards.
TTGTTGTGCCAACTCCAGATCAATATCGCCAATCGCCACTTTGGCACCAAGTTTTCTAAAGGCAACGGCAGTGGCTAGGCCAATCCCTCGCCCACCACCTGTGATCAACACCACTTTGTTTAAAAAACTGTATTTTTTCCCCATGTCCAGTTCCTTTCGCTAGTCAAAAAATCACCAATTCGGAACATAATGTCATTTACGGAATGAAGTGTCAATTTTGGTTAATTTTGTTTATCGTATTTCCGATAAAGTTCTGATAAAATTTTTGCCATGAATGATCAAACAACTCTATCGCGTGCTGAACGCCAACGTATTCAATTACAAGCAGAAATTATTGAAGCTGCTTTTTTGGAATTTTCTGAACGCGGTTATCATCAAACCGCGATCTCTGACATTGCCAAAAGACTGGGTATTGGTCACGGCACTTTCTATCGTCATTTTGAGAATAAAAGAGACATTCTGGATAAAGTCATTGTCGATACTATGTTCAAAATAACCGCCTTATTGGCCGATGAAAATGCGCCAGATGCGGTATCCACACTGGAGGCTTATCGCATCCAATGCGAAAGGATTTCCAGTAAATTTCAGGAATTTGCCAAAGACAATCCACGTGCGGTACGTTTGATTTTGCTTGAAGCGACCTCGATTGATAAAGAAATGACGGCCCAAGTGCATAATCTGCTGCACCTCGGTGGCCTGCTCACCGCAGACTATTTAAAAAATGGGGTGAAGTGCGGTTATTTAAAAGCTGATCTGGACACCGAAATGACTGGACATGCCATTGTCGGCATGATTATCGCAGGCGCATTTAAATTCTTATCTGCACCTGAGGACCCTGATCTGTTAAAAAGATATAGCGATGCTGCAATTCAAATGATGATGGCAGGCATCGCTTAACAGCATGCCTAGACTTGTGATGTATGCCTACTTAAATGCTGGCATTTGATTTAAATAAGCCAATGCCTGCGCTGTTGAACCTTCATGTAACGGGCTATGTTCGGGATTAAAATAGCGTAAGCAAGCAGCCAAGACATAACCCACACGCGGCACGCGATCCTATCGTGCGGCACGCAAATAATCTTTAATGCGAAAACGCTGTGGTAATTGCGGATCTTTTGCGACCAAAGTTTCCACAGCGACATAAGCCAATATAATAAATAAAGGAAAAGTAACAGCAGCCGTCGCTGTGCGTAGCAGTATGTTATTACTTAAATGCCGAAATAGGGCATCGGCGACTTCACGATGCTCTACTTCTTCAGCACCATGCCACTGCAATAGGCGTAGCATTTCCTCATCGACAGGTGCTTGTTGTAAACCTTGTGCATTGAGTACCCAATGCCCTAATACCCCCGTGAGATGTTCCGCAGCGGCAACCATGGCAAGGCGGGTATGTAACCATGTCTGTTTCAAGCCTGAGTGATGCAGCTCAAAACCGAATGGCTTCTGCCCCAACATGTCATGAAATATCCAGTTCATCAGTTTGCCATATTGACTCAGATCAATCCCCAACGCTTCAATATGTCGCGTGCCCAAGGTGTGTCCATAACTGTGCGCCCCTTCCTGCTTAATAAAAGCCATGACTGCTGCTTTTAATGGTTCATCTTGAATCAATGGCAATGCATCTCGAAAAGTCTGACAGAACCAGCGTTCAGGCGCAGGAGTAATGGGATTGATAACATTAAGGATCTGTGATGCCAAAGGATCGTCATAAATCCAATGGCTCGGTGTTTCTGTAAAATAAAATACAGGGCGTCGAGGAATAATACGATGGTTTTGTTTGATGAATCCACGCATAAAAGAACTCCTTATCTACAAGACCTTAGGCATTAATCCTGCGTCAAAATGTTAAAGCCCATCCGTGGTCCAAATGCCAGTAAAGTACGGATGAAATCCTTAATCGCCTTCGGTTGTTGACCACGACTAATACGGCGGAATTGAGCTGCATGCCAAGCCAATTGCAGATAAGCATCGATAGGCTTATAGCCAACAGTTGGGATTTTTGCAGCTTCATTAACTGATTGCCCTGCCAAGAGCTGTTTGGCTAAGTCGGGCTGTAAAGCAAAAGGACGAGCTAAACCGACGACATCCACCGTGCCATCGCTCACTAAACGATTCATTACGTCTACATCGCGTAGCCCACCAGTCAATATCAATGGCAATTGACTCTGTTGGCGCAATGCGGTGGCATAATCCAGAAAATAAGCATCGCGCTGTACCTGACGATCAGGGGCATAGCCTAGTTGCGCTGGAGATTCATAATTGCCCCCAGACACTTCCAATAAATCTATACCCTCAGCTTCTAATGCTAGAGCAATGTGCAGTGACTCCTCCTGACTCAGCCCGCCTTTCTGGAAATCGGCAGAATTCAGTTTGACACTGAGGATTTTATTTTTGCCAATGGCCAGACGCACAGCTCGAACTGTTTCAATCAAGATACGACGACGATTTTCTGGATTCCCGCCCCATTGATCGGTACGGGTATTGGCCAAAGGCGATAAAAATTGTGATAACAAATAGCCATGTGCCGCATGGACTTGTACCCCGTCAAAGCCGGCCTGCACTGCCAATGCCGCTGTGCTGGCAAAACGCTGGATTTGTTCTAAGATTTCTGCTTCGGATATAACTCGCGGGACACGAATCAGATTCATTGCTGGTAAATCTAGGCCTACTGCTGAAGGTGCAATCGGCTTTTTAAATAAAGGTAATACCGCAACCCGACCCGGATGATTAATTTGCATAATAATCTTACTGCCATTGGCCTGCGCTGCTTGGGCCCAAAGTTTATGCGCTTGCAAGAATTGTTCATCTTCCAGCACCACATTTCTTGGCTCAACAAAGGCACGATGGTCAACCATGACATTGCCAGTGATTAATAAACCCGTACCGCCTCTGGCCCATGCCGCATAGAGCTGCTGTAAGTCCGTGGTAGGCGAACCATGTCGATCTGCCAATTGTTCACTCATAGCAGATTTTGCAATTCGGTTAGGAATGCTAATGCCACATGCCAAACGTAGCGGTTGCTGTAAGGGTGAATGGGTAAAAGTTGATTGTGCCATTTTCATTGTTCCTGATGCTTTGATCGATAGATCTCGATTCCATTTTTTAATTTCATTGCTCAGCAAATCTTTACTGCAATCTAAATTTATCCTCTATAAAACCCGTGGATTGAATTGACGCAATAAAAACAACGGGGTACGTAATCGAGGAATCTGAATCGGCGGAATCAACCCACCTGATAAATCCACTCGATGTAAGCGCGCATCCATCACATGACCTAATCCCATTTCATGCAAAGGATCATTCACTGTTCCGGTAAAGCGTAATTTCATCTCGACACGACGTACTTCAACAACATGCTCTTTCGGGGTGAATCGGACTTCTCTAGGTAAACCCAGCCCCAGACCACCTGTGATATTACGATGCGATAATCCTAAAATGGGCGGCGCATCCTGTAGTATCTCACCCAGTTTGGCTTCCATTTCAACCAGGACCGTACCGCGGCGTGATGCTTGACTGACAATCCGTGAACCATCATTGTCCCAACTGATTTCCCCGATTTTCTTGGGATAACCCAGCAACTCACGCCCAATAATCATGGCACGATCATCATCCAGTATCATCCACGGACAAAAGATCCCCGTTTTATTGCCGACCTGAATATGCACAAATAATCCCGCTTCGTGATAGGTCCCTGTATACACATTTTCAGGAAAATAAGCGCAAAACAAATCTGCTCTGGCAGGTTTCGCCAGCTTCATTCCAGCAGGTAGCCAACGCGCCATTGCCTTCTCATTTACTTCAACTACTGCAGTTAAATATTGGGCATTGTGATAGAGCTTATTACCCAAGTTGGCGAGACCTATCGGTGTGCGTAAATCTTTGATCAACTGTCTCATGCTTTTAATCTCGAAAAGACTTGCTTTAAGATCGGCAATAAAATAATGCGTGGGGTATATCGCCCACCCAACGTTTGTGCCTGTGCGATTAGACCTGGAATCACGATACGGCGATTGCACGCCATGCCGTGAATGGCTTCTTTGGCGACCCGTTCTGCAGTCACCCAAACCAAACTGCCGCCAACTCCATCAATCTTGCTGATCCCTGCCACCGCATTAAAGCCTGTGATGGTTGGACCAGGTGCCAATAAGGTACAACTCACCCCAGTACCGCTCAGTTCGCTATGCAGCGACTCTGCAAAAGAGTTAGCAAAGGCTTTGCTGGCTGCATAAGTGGCATTGGCTGGTGTGGGTTGATGCCCCGAGGTAGAGCCAACAATAAGAATGGCACCTCGTCTTTTCTGAATCATGTTTGGCAATACCGACAAAGTCAGATCCTGTACTGCCACCACATTTAACTCGGTCTGTTCACGTTCACGATCTGCATTCAGATCTTGTAATCGACCAAAGGTAGCAAAGCCTGCGTTATTGCATAAAATCGCCACATCAAGCTGTTCCAATTCGTGACGGAACTGAGTCCTTGCCTCACGATCCGCAAGATCACACGGACGTAATATCACTTCAACTTGATATTTTTGACGTAAATGTAGCGCCAAAGCCTCAAGCTTATCGACTCGTCGCGCAACTAAAACAAGCGAATAGCCAAGTGCAGCGAATTGTTTTGCGAGTTCTTCACCAATACCGGACGATGCGCCAGTAATCACCACGGGCGAATGTTTTAAAGGAGGTGCTAAGCTCATCATTCATACTCAGATCTCTACAATAGTCCCAAGTATCGAAGATGCTTAACTTGAGCGTGAGCGGTAATTCAGACATACTGCTAATCATTTTCGGCCAACTTAAAACTAAAAATGAAAGATCCCTATGGCTTATCCAAAGCCAGTATTCCGATTTCTTATGCACACTTATTATTAGAGATCATGGTCGAAAAAGGGTTTTCTGCATCCGAATTGCTATACCAAAGCAAAATACCTTCAGCACTTCTACACCAAGTGGATGCCCGTATTACTCCAATCCAATGGTCAAAATTGGCATGGGTTAGTTTAAGTCTGGCGCAAGACTGTGGTCTGGGGTACGAATATGGACTCAAACTTCGTTTAACCGCCCACGGCTCCATGGGCTATGCGCTAATGAGCAGTCCTTCGCTCAAACAGGCCATTGGATTGGCCAGTCAATTTTTTAATATGCGGCTCAAAGATTACCGAATTGATTTTTCTGAACAAGAACAACAATCCATTATTGAAATTCAACAAACTCATCCGGTAGTCAGTCAACAACTTGAACAGGCAGAAATGCTAAGACGCTTTTTTTATGAATGCCTAATGATTGGCGTGGTTCAAACGGCACTGACCTTAGCCGAGCATGATTTTTCGGATGTTGAACTGCATGTCGACTGGTCTGAACCGTCCTATCATCAAAAATTTCAGCCACAACTTCCGACTGTTCGCTTTAATCAAGCTCACAATCAAATTCGTTATCCTGCTGCCATCCTTAACCTCCCCACCAAAATGGCCGATCCGACCGCTTTTCAACATGCCTTAGCCCAATGTGAAGCCGAACAAATCCGCTTTTCCGAAACCATTCAAGATATTGGGCTCAGGGTTAGAACCGAATTACAGCTCACTCCACAAAAAGGCTATCCGAGTTTAGATAGCATTGCCGAACGCTTGCATACCTCCAGCAGAACTCTAAGAAGAAAGTTAGATGACGCAGGTTATTCCTATCTGGGTTTATTAGATGAGGTCAGATATCAACAGGCTAAACAGCTTTTACTCAATCCGCAGATGGAAGTACAGGATATTGCACTGTACTTAGGCTATCTACAACCTGCCAACTTTGCCCGTGCCTTTAAGAAATGGAGTGGCCTTACACCTAGCCAGTTTCGCCAAACCCAAATTTAAACGGCTTACGATATAAGTTAAGTCAGGTCGCTCGATGTCGACCAGACTCAAACATATTTATTTTACTGCAGCCTGTAACAAGCTTTTTAATTGCTCAATTTCAGTCACTGTCGCACTTTGCAAAGGCGGTCTTGGCGCACCAACCGACAAGCCCAGTAAATTGAGTCCCGATTTTACTGTTTTCGGTAAGCCACCTTTGACGATAAAACTCAGCACAGGTAATTGCTGATAAAATATCGCCTGCGCTTTTGACAGATCACCTTGTTGAATCGCTTCATACAATTGCTTTGGTAGATCGCCCAACAAATTCGGCGCAGCAGTACACCACCCTGTTGCTCCAGCACAGAAGGCTTCTAGCGCCAATGGATTAGAACCATTATAAAATGGCAACTCCCCTTGGCTTAAGGCATGAAATTTATGCATACGCTGAATATCACCGGTGCTGTCTTTGACCATGCAAATATTGTCGATCTCATTAAACATCTTCACGATCAGCTCAGGTGACATATCAATCCCACTGGTCGCAGGATTGTTATAGACCATGATCGGCAATTTTACCGATGCGGCAATCTGCTGATAATAATCATAAATTTCTTGATCGGTGAGTTTCCAGTAAGAGACAGGAATCACCATAATCACATCTGCACCCAACTGCTCTGCTTTCTTGGCTTTTTGAATCGCCATTGCAGTGGTCAGTTCAGAAATTCCAACAATCACAGGAACACGCTGATTCACCACTTCAATTGTGGTTTGCGCCACCTGTTGCCACTCTTGCCAAGACAAATATGCACTTTCCCCTGCACTGCCCAAAGGTGCAATCGCATCACATTGTGATTCAAGCAGCGCATTTAAGCTAATGCTCAAAGCATTAAGATCAAGTTGTTGGCCATCTGCTTTAAATGGTGTGACGGGATAAGCAATAATTCCTTCAATTTTCATGTTATTTACTCCTCGATACACTCTTGATGGTTTTTCAAAGCCTTGCGTGCGTAATAGGCAAAATTGACTTTGTTACGCTTATCAGTAGACAGCCAGTCATGGGCTTCTTTTGCCAGTTCATGCGGAATCGGTTGAATCTGTCCTGCCGACATCGCTAACAGTTGCAAACGTGCGGCGCGTTCAATCAACAGCGCTAAATTACAAGCTTCTTCAATGCTCTTGCCTGCCACCAATTGACCGTGATGAGACAGCAACACCGCCCGATTTTTTCCTAAAGCTTCGGAAATAAAAATGCCTTCTTCATTACCGACAGGTACTCCCGGCCATTCGCCAACAAAGGAACAATCTTCATACAAGGCACAGGTATCCATTTGCGAAATGGCGAGTGGCACACGTAGCATCGACAAGGCTGCAATATGGGTTGGATGGGTATGGATAATGCAATTCACTTCAGGATGTTGCTGATAAATCCAGGTATGAAAACGATTAGCTGGGTTGGCCATACCTTGCTGCTCTAAAGGTTTGAGATCTTGATCCACCACCAATAAATTGGCTGCGGTAATTTCGTCAAAACCCAAACCAAAACGTTGCGTGATAAAGGTATTTTCTTGTTCAGCACGGCAGGTAATTTGCCCTGCCAAGCCTGCATCATGACCATGATCAAATAAAATACGACAGGTCAAAGCCAACTTCTGTCGATCACTGTAATTGACCTCTTGGATCAAATTCATATTCTGCTGCGCAGTTTGCATCAATTGCTGTTTGCTGAGTAATGCCGTTTGCATGAGACCACCTCGCTACTGTTGATTTGTTGATGGGACAGATGCAGAATACGAAGTCAGTGGGTGAGTTAAAATATCCAGTTTTTAAAACTTATATGGTCCAGACCAACATGCAGCAGCCATGGAAGATTCGTCTTCATCTTGAAGACCGGGAAGAAAAAACTATCTTTCTCAAGTTAGCCAATCAGATTATTGAAGAGATTCTATCTGGTCGGTTAAGTTCAGGTTCACGCCTATCTGGCTCTCGCTCGCTCGCCGATGAATTAAAAATTAATCGTAAAACCGTACAGTCGGTTTATGAAGATTTAGAAGCACAAGGCTGGTTGATCTCAAAACCACGACAAGGCACTTTTGTGGCGGAGAATCTGCCTGAGTTAAAACATAAAAAAATAAATGCTGTGGAAAAACTCAATCCTTCATCCAATACAATCAGTCCAGTAGCAATTAAAAATGATGGCATTCCAGATATCCGCCTAATCCCTTATGAGTTATTTTCCCGTGCCTATCGACATGCCCTGATTCAAGTGACCCGTTCGCAAATCATGGGTTATGGTGATCCACAAGGTAGTATTGAGTTACGTCAGGCATTGCTGCAAATGCTGTCAATGGAACGCTTTATTAAAACCAGCATCGAGAATATCTGTGTGGTTCGTGGTAGCCAAATGGGGATTTTTTTAGCCGCTCGTGTGCTGGCTAAACAAAGCTCATCACGCAAAGTGATTGTGGTGGAACACTGGTCTTATCCGCCTGCAATTGAAACCTTTTTATCACATCATTATCACATCGTGCGAGTTCGGTTGGATCAACACGGTCTTGATATCCAGCATCTTGAAGAAATACTAGAAAAACATGCTGTGGCTGCAATCTATACCACACCACATCATCAATATCCGACCACTGTGACCATGGCGATGGATCGACGCCTGAAACTATTGGAACTGTCGAAAGCATCTGATTTCTATATTATTGAAGATGACTATGATCACGAATTTCATTATGACAGCCGTCCAATTCCACCGCTGATCAGCTTACCGCATGCAGAAAAAGTGATTCATATAGGTTCGCTGTCCAAGGTCTTTGCCCCAAGCCTAAGAATTGGCTATGTGGTCGCCAATCGAGACATCATCCATGCCATGAATCAGGATATTTTATTGATCGATAAACAAGGCAATATTATCACTGAATTGGCGATGGCCGAACTGATGCAACAGGGAGAAGTCAAACGCCATATCCGCAAGATGCGCAAGATTTATCAACAACGGCGCGACTTTGCACTCAATCATTTCCAAGCGGTATTTAAAGATCAGGTCGAACTCAACTCACCGCTAGGTGGCATGGCCTTATGGGTCAGATTTAAATTTCCCTATCGTGCTGAATATGCCGAGCTACTGAATCAATTGCATATTGATGCTGAAGCTCATTTTGCCGAGCAAAGTCAGCAATCAAATGAGCATTTTCATATCCGTTTTGGGTATGCCGCCATTAATGAAACTGAAATTTCAAACATTATTCGTTTGCTCTATGAGGCATTTCAGCCCAATGATTGAATGCGCATGATTTTATAATCCTAAGCGCAGTTCCTGACTCCATGTCGATTTAGGTTGTTGGTACAAATGCCAACAGGTCTGTTGCAGCGATTGCATCAATTGATGTTTTGCCGTTTGCCCATGCGGTACCACACAATACACCACATGAATGCCCTTGGGGTGGAACTCCCTAGCTAAGGATTGTGCTAAAGCTCGAATACTGGCAGACATACTTTGACTGAATAAATCCTGCTCCGATTCGACTGGCTGTTGAGTCCCTAAAAAAATCAAGGTTCCTTGCTGTTTGGATAGCATCTGACGAATCACGGTTTGAGCAATATTCACTGCCGTTAAGCCTGTGTTTTGCCAATAGTTCTCAAGCTGTTCAGCGGACAAGGAATGATTATTTTCTGGCAGCACAAAGTCAGGCTGGAAAATGCATAAATCGACAAAATGCCCTGCTTTCTGAATCTTCTGTATAACACTTTTAACTGCAGCCACATCAAGTAGATTGAGTCGAACAGCGATCAGCCCTTCCACTTGGGCCTCGATCTGTGGCTGGGTTTTAGTTGCATCATGCTGCAGTTGATAAACAGGCATAGCATCGCACTGAACTTGCCCAACAAAAAGTTGACTCAGTTGCTGGACAGCATTGCCCACGATTACAATACAGCCCTTGGTTTTTTGTTTGGATTTAAACCATTGCGGTAACAACTTACTCATCTTAGAATTTCTCCTGATAAGGACGTAAATCCAGTTCATGCGTCCATAAGTCAGCATTTTGCTGATAGAGCATCCAGTAATTTTCGGCAATTGCCTCAATATTTAAACCACCTGTGCCACGGGTTAACCTCGCTAGCCGACCCAAGCCCCATAAGGCTTTATTGACACGATCACCATCGACCATGCCATCCACCACCACATGCGCCACATGGATATTTTGAGGACGATATAGTGCTGCCAAATTTAAGGCATAGCTTCTCAACGCAGATTTGCCCATGGTAAATGCGGCAAAAAAAGGTTTCCCTCGTAATGAGGCACTGGCACCCGTAAAAATCAAGGTACCCTGCTGCTGTTTTTGAAAAATGGGCAAACTACGCTGCGCCACCAATACCGCAGATAAAAAGGTCGAACGCCACATTTGGCTAAAAAACTTTAAACTGCTCTGTAAAAAGATCGAAGGAATATTGCCACCGACATTATGGATCACTGCTGCCAGAGCTTCTGGCTGATTGCTTAAATGATCAAATAAGGTCTGAAGCTGTTGCTCATTTTCAGCATCCAGTGCATAGGCAATAGCCTGCCCACCTTGAGCATTAATTGTTGCTGCCACCTTTTCGACTTTATTGAGCGTTCGCCCCACCACATATATTTTGAATTGCTCATGGGCAAAACGGCGACACACCGCTGCACCAATGCCCTGTTCTGCCCCAACGCCAATCACAACCACAATACCTGTTGGCTGGGTCGAATCTCGATTGACCTGATTCATAAATGTTGTATCCAGTGCTGAATATGCGGATAGCTGTTAATTTTTGGCCCCCAGATTTTACTGGTGCGTATGACTTCTAACAGTTGAGAACCGACTGCAATATCGGCAATGGTTTTGGCTTCACCGACCAACCAGCCCGTTTGACCTAACACAAATTCAATACGCTCTAAGTGTCGTGTAAATTCTGCTTCGATATCAGCCTTTGCCATACGCCCTGTACCTTGCATCTTCACTTGCATATTCAATGCAGCCTTGAGCAAAGGTTTCATCAGTACAACCTCATGCTTAGGACGACCTTCCGCACTGATTGCCACCGCATGATTCAAAGCATCAGCATCACTGACCCGAAAATACACTTCATAGAAATATAACAACTCGTCCGACCAGTCTTCCCACAATTCAACATAGGCTTTTTGTAGTGGATCTACAGGATATAAAAGTGGCAAATCTGGATAGGCTTCATCCAGATAACGGGCAATGCGGGTACTGTCCTGAATACGCTGTCCGTTGATGTCCAGCACAGGGACTTTGCCGACTTTACTCAACATTGGGACTTTGGCCCCCAATACGCCGTTATAATTCACGGTTTCAAATGGAATGCCTTTAAACTGCAACATCCGTGCGACTTTTTTGCAGAATGGTGAAATTTCCCATTGATGTAAGACCACTTTACTCATTGTTATCTATCCATTTTTTATTGAATTCATCTCGATGATAAGTGAGCAGCTTGGCGCTCACTCAACTTATCTTACAGATATTTGTTCCTTTGGCGATGCATTCATGCAGATGATTTTCTCTACAATTTATTAATGCACGAAAGTCGACTGCTCTGAAGACAAACCAATTTTGATTTTGGTTTTTGCCACGATGTCAGACTCATCGGTATCATTGGGATGGAAGTCACGACGATAATAAGAAAAAAATTGTGGCACCAATTTTCGATAGGCCTGCATAGTAAAGCCTGCAAATTTAGCCCACGATTTTAAATTCAGTAATTGCTTGTCTCTGGACATCAATACCACTTGGTAGACATTCGAGAAGGTTGTGATAAGGACCAAACTCAGGCTAAAAATCGCAACCCGTGGGATATAAGCATCAAGCCCTTTGCCGTAGAGATATTCATACATGTCATAGGCAACCGCTTTGTGTTCGGTTTCTTCCACACTGTGCCATAACCATAAATTCCGAATAGTGGTATCGGTCATTAATTCATTGACGTTTTTCATCATCTCCACCACCAGTACTGCGGTGTAATGTTCTAAGCCAACGGTGACCAATAAATTCCACTTTTTCGGAAAAGTTCGTTCAATGGCTTTGAGGATGATACCTGTCACTTTTTCCAATGATTCAGGATCTAACCCATATTGTTGTGCACTGACATGGAAGGCATGATGCTCTTTGGAGTGCATGGCTTCCTGACCAATGAATGCGCCAATATCACGATCCAGTTGCGAGTTGCTTTTGACTTGATCACGCAAAGCTCTTACCGAACGGACGAAGTAAGACTCTCCTTCTGGAAATAGGGTGGACAGTCCTGTGAAATAATGGGTAAAGGTTGGCTCATTATTACACCAGTATTTGGGCATATCCTGAAATTCATAATCCATACGGCGGACTGGAAATGATGCAGGTATCTTTTGCTTTGATTTTTCTTTTAACGCTGACGCAGACATAACTCACCTCAAGAATAGATCTCAAAATATTAAGTTCCAAAAAAGAACTTAATTGAAAAATATAGCTGCTATGATAAGTTGTCAATAAAGCGGATATCTTAATCGTTCAAGTTGTCCTAAAATGACAGCCTGCTTCCTGTAAAGACATATAGATGGTATTGCGATGAAATGGCATGAACTCGGTGAAATGAATTGTCCAATTGCACGGACTTTGTCGATTTTTGGCGACCGCTGGACTCTGCTGATTATTCGTAATGCCTTTATGAAAACCCGTCGTTTTGATGACTTTCAAAAGCAGTTAGGCATCACCCGTCATTTGCTGACCGAACGTATTAACCGATTGGTGGAGCACAAGATTTTTGAGAAAGTGCTTTATCATGAAGCACCAAAACGTTATGAGTATAAGCTGACTGAAAAGGGTTTAGCACTCTATCCGATTATTGTCACCATGAGTACATGGGGCAATATTTGGCAAAATGAAAATAAGCAATTTCCCGAATTGCGTTATCTGCACAAAAGCTGTGGGCATGTGACCAGCCCAAGCCTAACTTGTGATTGTTGCAACCAGCCTCTTGATGCGAGACAGATGTCGCCTGTTTATGTGGCGGGTGAAGATGGGACGGAGTAAGAAATTATCCTATTTCTTACTTGAATTTAAAAGTCCATCGACCACTCGATTAATTTTTACATCGTTACCTTGATATTTTGTGAGATCAAGTCCGCCACCTCGATAGACATGATATTCAGACAGCCCTATTCTTTGCCCAGCACGGTTATACAGTTTTAACGTCATCTCACTGATAAAAAATACGGTTTCGTAATCTTCAGTTGCATCATAGTTCAACGTAAATTCACAAGTATTTGGTTTAAATGGAGCATTAAAGACTTGTATTTGAATGTGATGACTTTCTAATCGATTAATGAGTATTTCCTGAAAATGGTCAATTTTAACCTTAGAGTTATTTTCGATACAGATAGAATTAAGCTGCGAAAGATAATCAGCATGTATCGGATTTTCTTGCCATTGCCATGTCGTACTACATGCTGAACAAAGTACGACACTCAGCAATGTTAGAATGAACTTCTTATTTTTCATAGATAAAGCGATATATTTAAGTAATATAAAATTATAATATGGTATTAAATGACAAATGGGTCAATAGATAAACTTTCTATTTAACTCTTAGATACAAGTTTTACCATACAATGATGGATAGAGATCATATATAAATGAGATATTACTCTCTTCTTACAAAATATTCTTTACCTGTTTCCGTATCTATAAAAACATCTATATTATTTTCAGTTTTTAAAAATCTTAAGCTTTTTTTCATATCATCTGGACGAAAAAATAAAGCTTGTTTCGTTAAAGATACTTCATATTTCCAATTATTTGGAACCAGAATCTCATCTAAACTTGAATTTAACAATTGGCAAACCATTATTCTTTGATCAGAATTACCATCCCAATTCGTATATCCACAAAAAATCCAATTGCTTTTTGTTAGTTTTCCTTTTAATTGATCTACAATCGTAATATCAATTGCATTATTATCTTCATCTTTAAATTCCAACCCATTTTCAATTAGAACATCTACATATTTTTTAGCATCGGTTGGAGTCATAAAGTGAACACACACTAATTCACTATCAGAAATCCAAACCATTTTATTAACTGACTTTAAAAAACCAGCATTACCACCATAATATTTTGAGAAAATTGAATCATTACGAACAATTACAGAAATACCCTCAATTAAAACAGCCACAATTAAATTCCTCCTGATCTATATTCCTTTATAAATTTATTCAACCATTTAATATAAGCTAATTTATCTGGATTATGGTTTAAAACCTCATAATAATAAACTCTAAGTGCAACTTCAAAATACCCCCAATGTTCCCAAAGTTCTTGATTCTCAGGTGCCAAGCCATACTCCCCTACAAACTCTTCATTTGTAAATTTAGAGTAATAACTATTAATTAAAGAATTAACATCCAATTGAGAGCCTTTGAAAACGGATTCAAAATGTGATCTAACTCCCATAAAAAAGTGTATTACTTCTTCATTATCACCAACACTTAATACTGTCATTTACTTATCTACCATATATTGATTAAACAACCACGCTGAAGCAGGTGAACGGACAACAACTTGAGGCTGTCTATTTTCCCAGTGTAACATCTTTCCTTCCGAATTAATCTTTCTAAATAAAGGACCAGAGATTATATCATGATTTTCGATTTTCACATTCCATTCTTGCGGTGGTCTATAAAATGGTATTGTATTTCCATTTTTGCCAATATAATTTTCAATACCTTTATTTAAAGTCACAAAATCCTGCCACTCTTTATTTGGAGAATTAAACTCTAGATGATTTAAATCATTATACTTATCTTTCGGGATACGAAACTCTAATACCCCGATATCATTTAGATTCTTATTTTGCATTGTTGCAGAACTAATGGCGTCATCACGCGAGGAAGTCAAATAAAATCCTTCTCCAAAATCATTTGACGCTTTAGATTTAGTAATATCAATTCCAGACACTCTAATATCCGATGCAAACGCTTTTGAAGTCCCATGATATAAAGTTATAAATTCCACAGGCTTAGGTGCTGGCTGTATTATTTTCCCTCCCGCAATTGTAGCCGCGAAATTAGGCAAAGACTCTGCAAATGCATCATAATCATTTCGAACCAAGGCTCTGAATGGATTTAAAACACCATCTACTGTCCCAACGGCAACATTCTGAACAATAGTTTTACCTGTTGAGTATATACCCTGTGATTCTAATGATTGGAAAAACCAGCTCTCTGGTTTTGCGCGAGGATTCACTCGCTTTGCAAACACATCAAATGAAGTATAAGCACCTTCACGTGCTAGCCCAACCATCCCATGCCCAAGTGTTCTGACACCATTTACAAACGGTTGGATATGATAATCTCGATAAAAGGCTTCTAATTTATTTAAAGGACGAAGTTCTGCTCTCGTTTGTGACATTCTACTTTGCTGAATGTTATCCAATGCCACACTCATATTAAAACCACGTACACCACCAAGAGCATATGTAACAGCTGATGGTCTAAATACTTCATCTTCTAACATCGCTTTTACTGAAATTGAAGGTAGCATTGTTGAACCTGAATTTGAAGCTCCACCACCACTCATTAAAGTTCTAGAACGTTCGGCTGCATTATTTGGTAAATAATCAGAAACTATATCACTAACGTAATCAACACCAGACTTAACGTAATCTAGGCCTGTATTCATAAAGTTCTTAGCTTTAGTCACAGCCTCATTTACACTCATCGCATATAGCGGCGCTGTAGCTAAATCTTTTCTTGCTTGACGAAGAAATACTTCCATTTCTAACCAATCTGCTGATTTCTCTCCGAATTGTGTCCCGGCAGTATTCGCAATTGCTGCCATCGAAACATTTAAATAATCCGGTCTTGCTCCACCAAACCATTTATCTTCTATCGTGGCTGCTGCACTTGCACCAGCAATTGAATAAGCATATGGGCTTGCTGATTTACCAAGCGTATTAAATGCCCCAGACTTACCTAAGCCAGCCCCTGCCATTGAACCAACAATCGATGAACCTAGTGCTGCCCAGCTAAAGCTTTGGTTATTACCAAACGCCTGATTGGCAATGTAATTTGAACCATAACCGACTGCACCGGCATATGCCCCAACACCTACAGCTTGTGTCCAACCTGCTGTACCATTATTGACTGCATTGATTGCATTAGAAGCTGTTTGAGCCCAACTATACCCTTTAGTAGCGAGTTGGCCTATTCCGGCTCCCACACCAGCAGTCGCTCCAGCGGTTAGTGCAGACACCCCAACCTGTGACCATGAGAAACTATCTACAGCGCCCATTGCTTTACCAACCAATTGCGAAGCTGCACTTCCTACTGCCGCTCCAACCATTGCTGCTCCAATTGAAGCTCCACCCAGTGCAGCCACACCAGTAGAAAAAAGTGCTCCTGATGCTATTGTAGTACCAACTGCTGTTGTAACACTTGTCCCAGCTGCTAGAGCTCCAAACGCTGCTGATGCAGCTCCCGCAGTATAAATTGTCACAACCACTGCCACTACAATCATCACAATCTGGGCAATACCACCACACTTCTTCTTCGGTTTCGGTGGTGGTGGCGGACTTGGGACGGTCGGTTGGGTATCCCCAATCGCTTCACCTGGGTTATACGGTCTAAAGGTTTCACTGTTGTTGTGGATATTGGTGACTTTGTTCGGAATCGTGAGTACTTGACCTGCTGTCAATTTATCTGATGGACTTAAGCCATTCAGATCCGCAATCATGTACCACATCGAAGCATCGCCCCATACCGACAAAGCGATGCTTTGCAGGGTGTCTCCGTTGTTCACCACATAGTTAGTTGGAGCACTCGATGGATACTGCGCGTTGATCGGCTCAAAGTTCTGATCAAAGTCCGCTGATGAAATCGGTTTAAAGTCCTTGGCCTGTGTTGGTGTGCCTCGACTGTTCTGCAAGCTTTGTACATAGTCTTCACGTGATGGACCATCATTACTCACATCACCAATGCGCTGACCATTGACATAATAGAAGTTACGGTAACGGTTCATTGATCCGTTAATTAACTCATTACGCTGCAACACCATCCCTTGCGAGTTATTGATATAAGTCGCTTGACGTTGATTCTGCGCATTTTTTTTGTCGGTAAAACCACTGACATGTCCATTGACGTCATAACTAAAATCAGTCGTACCTGTCAGGTTATTCACCGTAGTACTAATCGACTTTTGTTTAGCCGAATCCCACCAATCATAGGTATATTTGGTCGTTTGAGCTGAACCTGAACTTGGTGTCATGACCGTATTGTCTAATGTTACCTTATCAGCAAGATAATTATAGACAGTGCTACCCGCACCATTGCCACCAGCTTTAGTCTGATTAGTGATTTGATTGTCTTTGTTATAGATGTTGTCTGTCGTTTGGTAAACACTATCACTATTCGGATTATAGTCCTTGTATGTCTTCACCCGACCTAAGGCATCATTGGCACGTGTAGAAAGTGTATATTCAGTCCCTAACACACCATTGGTGTTATAGTCTGCATTCAATACTCTTTCAAGATAGCCATCAGTCGTATAAATATAGCGTTCTTTATGCGCCTTGCTTGAGTTGAGTGCATCTTTACCATAATCTGCTGAGGTTCGTTGGCCCAACTTGTCATAGGTAATTTCAACCCCTGTATCACCTTTTTCGACTGTCTTGGTGGTGTTATTCAGTCTTCCCATGCTGATCGTAAAACGATTCATACTGTCATAGCGATACCAAAAGTCTTGGATCTTCGGTGCAGCATTCACCGCATCACGGTAGTTCGCCAACATATGCATAATGTTGCCATTGGCATCATAGTCATAGGCAATATTAAAGGATTGATCTTGTACACTAATCTTACGATTCAATGCATCGTAATTGATCTGGGCATTCTGGAAGACGCGTGGTTCACCTTCTTTGGCATTCAACTCCTGATAGCGTTCTTCAATTCGGTTACCATTGTCATCATAGCGATAGGCCGTGAGCAGGTTTAAAGCAACATCACGGATTTCTTTAATTGAACCATTGTTGTAGTAGCTATAGTCAATATTTTGACCTTGGGTGCTAGTTTGTCGGGTGAGCCAGCCACCTGTATTGTAGTAATAGTTAAAGACTCGACCGCCTTTATCGGTATGTTTGACTGTACGACCATAATAGTCTTGTTCATCGATCAGCTTTTTACCTAAGGCATCGGTCTCAGTTCGTTTAAGCCCACCTTTAGTACCATTGACGTTCAGAATATTGGCATCATAAGCATAATCAATTTTAGTCACAGCCCCTTCAGCTGATTTGCTCTGAATTACTCGGCCTAAAGCATCGTAATCGGTGGTCGTGATATTGCCTAGGGCATTGGTTGCAGTAATACGATTACCTAGTTCATCATAGCTAAAGGTATCGGTTAAAGTCTGTTGTACGCCCGCATTACTAATGGCATCTGCACCGATACTACCTGCTGTACGTGGAGCTCGGTTTATTTTAACCAGATTGCCATTCAGGTCATATTCATAACCTGTTTTAATTCCAATCTCATTGGTTCGTGCCAAGAGATTACCAAACACGTCATAACCATTGACGACTTGCCCAGCATCAGCATGGGTTTCATTGGCCACCAGCCAATCCCCTGTCTCCAGATTGTGACCATTTACATAAGTCTGCTTATTGATATTGCCATTAGCATCTTTAGTAACCAAGAGTCGTCCAGCAAGGTCATAACCATATTCAAGGGTTGGTGTGCCTTGTACTACACTGCCATCTGCCTTACGGATATCCACCGTTGGCAATTTCTTCTCAACCAACTTACCTAAGGTGTTATAGCTCAGTGTAGTGGTATAGCCATTACCATCAGTTTCACTGGTGATCTCACCAAAGGCATTGTGTTCTTGTCGGCGAATGATTTGGTTTTGTTCACTACCTGAACCCGTAATCGCCCATTTGGTTTGCTGGGTACTTCCATTTCCTTTACTGTCAATTGTGACTTTACCTGGGACAAAAGCAATCACTTTGCCAGTGGCGTCATAGAGCTGATAGAAGTATTCATAGTTCTCATAGCCATCTTTTGGAATGAGATCATTAATATTCCAACGATAGATACCATTTTGCGGATTAAGAGCTACTGTTGTGAACTGTGCTTTATCTCCCCAGTAGGCATCACTATTGATATCAGCATTAATCAGATCAGAAACAAAGTTACCATTGGCATCAACCTGACGTTTACGGTAATACACCTCCATCTTGGTGCCATTACTTTGTGCAGGCTGTAGATCAATCCAGCTATCATTAAGCAAGTTGGTATGCTGACCTGATCCTGCCCCTAAGCCCACATTGATATAACCACTGGCGCGGTTTAAGACTTTACTATCAGCATCTTTAGTTTCATAGCTATAGTAAACTGTGGTACTACCAAACAGGTTCAGCTCTGCAATCGCAGTTGCATCAAAAATAGCTTTCCCATCCGCACCAACAACCAGATCTACGGTTTGATTGAGTTGGCCAGCAACCGTGCCATATTTTACTCTAACGGTTTTACTACCAGTTGGTTGCCCAGAGAAAGTAATCTGGTTTTGTACAAAGGATGCAGGAATGTAGTTTAATACCTGAGGTTCAGCTCCTAGACGTAACTTACCGATGATACGCCCTAATGGACTGGTGTCTCCTGGTCTATTATACGAATCCAGTTTAAATTCATACTCACCATTTCTACTGCCAAAGTCCCAGTTAAACCAACCTGAAATCCCTGTTAAGGGGATATTTTCCCATACACTACTTCCGACCTTACGGAGTTTTAACTGAGCTACTGTCGATGTTGTAGAAACAGGCTGGAACTGATCAAAGAAGGCAATGCTATTCCCATAGAAAAGCATAAACCCATCTCCGCCATAATTTAGAGGAGACGTATTTACTTGCATACCTTCCGCAGTAAACGCTATGGTGCCCTGTTGACGGTTAATGATATTTTGTCCTGCATAACTCACATACTGGATTTCATATTTCTTACTAGGATCCAATCTAGAGGCATAATCGATATCAAATGCACCTGGAATCGTAGTCCCATAAACATCTTTTAAAGGAGTAGCCTCTATAAATGAATAAGCTGCTTTACTGCCTAATTCTCTATAATAAGTAAAGATATGGGTGGTATTTGTAGATTGATTATTTAATCGCAACAATAAGTCTCTATTCAGACTTCCAGTTCCTTGATTATATGAATAATTATACACAAGATCATAATCATAATTATGACCATTCTTCTCCCTTCTTACATCATTATCACAACTAGCTATTGGAATAAAGTTTTGCCCATCCTTATATACTAGAGTTACTTGATAATTAGCAGTATTATTCAAGAAAACTGTTCTTTTAAATTCGGCAGAAATGATATCCACATTAACTTTAGTAACGTCACCTGCTGATAGATAGAAAACACCTGTTGTTTTTACTAATTCACCAGTATTTCTATTTTTAACAACTAGAGCAAACTCTTGCTTACTATACTTTCTCAAAACATTATTATTAAAAGTATACTCTATACCAAAGAATGCCGTATCATCATCCTTCAAATATCCTTTTGTTTGGAAGTAAGTTGAATTAAACACACCGATATCTTTATAAATTGCATTATTAATATCTTGCCTACCATTGACAATATCCTTTTTATCTTTATAAAGATTAGGTATATCATCTACAGACAATACTTTCTGATTAATAGCTGCTTGATTATTAGCTGTGTTAATTACACCTTGACCACCCCCTAATATATCCCCTTTATCATTATAAGTAATATATTGATAATCATAATTTTGATTCTTAACCAGTGTGCTTAAATTCACCTGATACCAACCAGGCATATTCTTATATAATTCTGCACTATTTGTTAACGTACTCCATTGACTAGCACCTTGAAGCTTATATTTTACTTCAACACGACTTGTTCCAGCAGGCACATTATTTACTATCAAATGATTGTATGGTGCTACTCCCCCCTGGTGATCGACAACTTGTACACCTAAATCAAGAATATCTCCCGCATTAGAATAAAACATTGGTGGACGATAACTACTATCAGTATAAGTCACATAAATTAATGAGAGTTTATTAGGGACATAATTGGTAGAATTCATTACCAACTCTGTTACCGCAGGTGAGACTCTCTTATAAATTTTTACATTATAACTTTTACCCCCTAAAAATTTATCTTCATTTAAATCTAAAGGAAATTCAATAAAAGTTGTTGTTGAACTCACACTTCTTTTGTAGGTTTGACCATTAATACTCAGCTCGACTTCGAAATTTCCACTTCCGAAGCTTTGTAATTGTGATGGTAACGCGAATTGAATCTTCTGTACCACCATACCCTCTTCATAATTAAAAGTAAGTTTATCACCTGCCCCTCTAATTACCTGTTGTTCACGACTTATAATTTTCTGAATTTTCTGCCCAACTAAAGTAATCGGCAGCTTATAATCATTAAAGATATCAACCGCTACCGTACCCATGGTGTTGGCAACCGAATTGGTCGTCGCATTCGGATTCGCAGTCACACTGCCGCCCGAGAATACATCAATGATATTCACCGAACGTTTGATGGTACCTGTACTGCTTTCCAGTACCTGACCGGCTGCATTGCTACTGCTATAACTAAAGTTAAAATCAGCATTGGCCTTGATCGCTGAAATATCCAGTACAAAGGCACCTGCGGTAGCGCCTGCCTGCATATCCACTGTGAGCGTATTTTCAGGGGTCGCCGCACTGCCTTTCGGCCAATACTTAATAATGACTCGGGTCGCCTGAGCATGTGCCTGAATACTTAACTTTTGTGTATTAGCATCAAACTTCAGCTTGTTTGTGGTATCTGTTAACGCAACCGTAGATTTTTCCGTGGTGCGTGAAATGGTCTGACCAAATATATTTAAAGTGGTATCTAAACTTTCCTGACTATACTTCGGCTGACGAACCTCAGCGACCTGATTACGTTGGTCATAAACCGTTTCAGTATAGGTTACACCCGTGAGATCTTTTAGCTGATCGGGTGTCTTTGCTATAATTGTCGTGCTGCCAGTCGTATCCAACTGTAAAGTCGCATTGCCATTGCGGTCATATAGGTAATAGCGTGTCACCCCATTATTGGCATTACTCTTCCAGACCTTGCCCTGATTATTGTATTCCGTGACTTCCTGCCATGGATCTGTCGCTTTAGTCGCACTGTCAGCCTGAATTAAACGTTTACCTGTCACTTCACCAAATACGTTGTAACGGGTTTCACGTTCTTCCAAGGTCACCCAAGTAATTGCTGTACTCGTTTGAGTTGGCCGTGAGCCTTCTCTTACCCGACGCGTAATTTCTTTGCCTGAAGCATTGTATTCAATCAGCGTCTCATCACTTTTTACGACAGCCGTACTGGTTTTGCGTTCATTCCCAATCCAGGTCTGATTCCCCACTAAATCATAAGCATAGTCCACGCTATGATTCAGGTTAACATCCAGTTCCTTGATCAAACGTCCTAGCTTGTCATAGCCATATTGGGTCACACGGTCATCGGTACTAACGGCATCATTGGTGCCCAGTACAGAGCTACTCGAGAGTAGGCCCAAACCATTATAAACACTGGCAATACGTTGTTTCACCGCAACATTATTACTGTCTTTATATTCCCCAAAGGTACGTAAGGTTTCTCGACCCAACTTGTCATAGTCGGTTCTCACCGTACCAGTAATGTCTGTCTTGGTTAGAACCTGATCTAAACCATTATAAGTAAAACTGGTGCCACTATTCCCCACTTTAGTGGTCGTGCCATCGGTGTATTTGACATTGAGTAATTCAGTTTTACTGACTCGCCCTTTACGGTCTAATGTACTAATAGTGATGCGGTCATTATTTGCATCTGCAGTAACATAGCCCAAGACCTGTGTAAGTTGATCTGTAGCGTTGACAGTCTGTTTCAGCTGGGTGGCATACTTGGTTTCAGTAATACTGTTGAGCTTAGTCGTTGAATTATAGTCATAGCTCCACTGTGTCGCATAACCACCTGCATCCACACTCAATAACTTACGACCAATCGCATCATAATAGCTATAGCTATTATTGCCTTTGCCATCCTCAACACGAATGACATTACCATTAGCATCGTAATAGGTTCTAACTGTCGAACTGGTTGGCGTTAGCGCCCCCTTAAGATTGTTTTTTTCTTGGTAATATTCATACGCTGAAATATTAGGTGTGGTCACTGCTGTTTGGCGACCCACCTTATCATAGCTATAATCAACAACACGGACGTTACCTGCTGGTGCAACAGGTAAAGCTCCACCTGCTTGTGTCGGTAAAGCAATAGCGGTCTCGTAAGACTTTAATTGAATAACTTGACCATCGGCATTGTAGGCCCACTGTGTGAGTTGCCCAACTGGACTAATTTCCGAGAGTTTGCGACCGTTTTGATCATAATAGCTATATGTCGTTGCACCATTAGCATCTGTTTTTGCAATCTGGTTGCCATAGCTATCATATTGATAACTCTCTTTCGGTGCAGTAAGCGTCACAATCTTGTTTTTGACATTCGGCTTACTGGCATCCGTGACTTTAAACTGCGTCGTACTGACCGCTTCTCCTACTTTGGCGGTTAAACGATTTAACGCATCATATTGATAGACCGAAACACGTTGTTCTACTAAACCCTTCGCCTCAATCAGTTTGGTTCTATTTCCATAGGCATCATATTCATAGCTGTTGATGACCGCCTGGCCACCTGCCAATTCAGGCAAGGTTTCCTGAATCAGTCGACCAACTTTATCGTAGACATAACTATATACCCCACCCAATTTATTACGATATGTGGCAGGTTGGGTTAAACCATTGTTATAGGTATATTCTTCATAGTTACCCAAGATATCCGAGATCTTGGTTTTACGGTTCAGTTTATCGTACTGATAACTGGTTTGATCATAATACACATTGTAATCAAGATATGGCTGATTGGTTGGTGCAACCTCTGTAGCTGTTGCTAACACCCGTACATTATTTATCAAACCATTGTCAGCGATAATCTTATCAAGCCCATTCACACGCTGATAATATTTTCGCTCAGCAGTCTGGTTACCAAACACATCATAATAGTAGAAGGTAATATAGCCTTCAGCATCTATTTTAAAAGTATTACGGTTGAGCGCGTCATAATAGAAATAGCCCTTGTTCCCGAGCTTGTCTTTGACCCAAATAGTATTCCCAAACGCATCATAGCCTGTTTCAACCGAGAAGCCTTCGGCATCGGTCTCTTTGATCTTGCGGTTTAAGGCATCATAACCATATTGAATCATGGTATGAGCAGGCAACGTCGTGGCGGTTTTAAAAGCAACATCCAGCTGCGCTAAAGTACTGCTGCGACTTAAGGTCGTTGCGGCTTTAAAACGGATGATATTGATCACATTATCATAGGCATCATTGCTATAACGGGTCACATAGCCCATTGCATCAATACTGTAATTGAGACGACCATCCTGATCGTAATAGGAGTTGCTTTCTTTATAATTTGCAACTGGAACCACCTTAAAGGCTTTTTCTAAATTATCCGCATTGAGCTCAGGACGGGGTGTAGTGAAATTGCCACTGGCATCTTTAGTTCTGAGTAAATCTAAAATACTATCTGCCGTGAGATTTGATTGTTTACTTGAAATCAACTGACCAAGGGCATCATAACGATAATTATTGACGTAGCCCAAAGCATTAATGTCATAAGCTAAACGCCCAACCTTGTCGTAATAGTACTTAGTTTCGTTATATTGATCTGGAGTAACTAATAAAATTGCCTTATTAACATTGTTAGCATTAGAAGCTGGACGTGGTGTTAGAACACCATTAGCATCTTTGGTTCTTAAAAGGTCTAATAAAGTACCAAGTAAGAGTTTTGTTTCTTTTTTACTAACCAAATTACCTAAAGCATCATAGCTATAGTAAGTTACAAAACTAAGCTCGTTATAGTCTAATACCTTACGCCCCATCACATTAAAGATAGCACCTTTTAGTGTAAAAGGTGGAAGTTGATTTGCAGCCGTACGGTAGACCGCATCTAATTCAGCATTTGTACTACTACGGCTTAAACTAGTCGCATCATAGAATTTGACTGTCCCAGAAACTACATTAAAGGCGTTATAGGTATAACGAGTGACATATCCTAAGGCATCAATGGTATAGGTAACACGACCAAGTTTATCGTAATAGTAATTGGTTTCTCTAAATTGAATATCGGTTAAGAGCTTCAGTCCTGCATCAAAATTATCTGGATTAGACACGGGTCTAGGTGAGTTAAACGCACCATTCTCATCTTTGGTTCTAAGTAAATCGAGTAACGTGACATAAGAAATCGTGGTTTCTTTCTTGCCTACCAAGTTATTTAGCTCATCATAATAATAACGAGTAAGAATCGAATTCTTATCTAAATCATAAACTTTACGACCCAACTTATCATAGTACATATATTGGATCGTCGAACTTGGAATACTGCTACTATTCGCATAGATTGCACGCAACTCTAAAAATGTACTAGATCTACTCAGTGTTGTCGGCTCTCTAAAACTACGAATCGCAGTAATATCGCCCAATGCATTATAATCATGACGCTTTACATAACCCGCAGCATCAATAGTAAAAACCACCCGACCCAACGCATCATAATAATACGATTCTGTTCTAGAGCCTGCACTTGCAGTCTGTAATGCTGCTCTAACGGCCTCTTGTGTGAGGCTTTCACCTGTCAAATTGATCGCTTTATCATACGAGATGATCTGCGTGACTTTACCCAACTCATTGTATTGTTTCTCAACAACACTGCCCTCAGCATCGACACTAAAGATTTCCAATCCATCTTTGTTATAAACAAAGCGGGTTGATGTTCTTGCATCCACGCTACTTACTGTAATATCAGTTGTGATAGCTATATCTTTGACTAACCATGTACTGACATTTTGCAAGACCGTATAACGGTATTGTGCAATCACCCGATCATTCACATCGTAAACTGAACCGACTGTCTCACCTAAACTATTCACCGTATAACTCAAACGGTTCATATTGTCGTAGATATACCAGCTACTATTGCCTGCCTGATCAATCTTACGGGTAAGATTGCCATTCAGGTCATAACGATATTCAGTTTTTAAGGCTTCCCCTGTTGGATCCTTGATTTCAGAAAGGCGACGGCCCAAAGCATCATAGCTATAAACCGTAGTAACGCCTTTATCCACCACACGAATCTCACGCCCTGTCTCATCGTAGGCATAGGTGGTGGTTGCTTTAATCCCCGTGGCATCTTGTACAACTGAGGTCAAACGCCCTGCTTTATCGTAGTTGTATTGAGTCGAGCGTTGGTTTACTGTGCCATACGCCTCGATCACTTCTAAGCGTTGTCCTTGACCATCATAACGATATTGGGTTTCAACCTTCTCTGTCGCTGAGATGGTTACAATCTGCGATTGAACCCGATTGGCATCGTCATAAATGTATTCGGTTTTTAGTCCTAGCGCATTGGTGCTTTCTTTTAATAATCCAGTATTTTTATCATAAACATAGCTGGTCGATGCACTCGCAGCATTGGTTTCTTTGGTCTTCTTACCATCTTTATTATATAAATAGGTGGTTTTACCATTATTCGCCGCGGTAATCTCAATCACATCACCGAATTCATTATAACGTGTAATGGTTTGTAGCCCTTCTGGGCTCTTCACCGTTAACGTTCTGGCTTTATCATCATAGCTATAGCTGCTGATATTGTTATTGCTATTCACCGTGAGCACACGGTTCCAGGCATCATAAGTGGTTTTAGTGAGGCTGTTATTTGCAGATGTAACCTGAATGCTTCGTCCTTGATCTGCAAAATAGTCATAACTGGTGATGTTGCCTTTAGCATCAGTTTCTTTGGTGACTCGACCGAAGGCATCGTATTCTTTACTCGTGCTCTGGTTTAGACCACCTTTATCCGTAATGACACTCTTTAGCTCACCTCGTTTACTATAGGTGTAAGCCGTCTGTACGGGCTTTTTAACCCCATTGAGGGTGACTTGGCGTGTTTCAGTGTCTAGTTCACCGTATTGGTTATAAAGGAAATCAACGCTATTTGATTCAGCATCTGTTTTTTTACTGATATTCCCCAGTTTATCGTATTCAAATTTCGCAACATTATCTTTGCTTGCATTTTTAATCGCCGCAACCAAATTGCTTAGCGTGGTAGTAAGTTCACCACCTTTTAAGCGTTTACCCACGCCAACTGCATTGCTAAATGCCGCTGGAATCGCAGCCCCAGCTAAGTCGGTGACTTTCTCATCGGTTTTTGACAGGCTATTCACATATTGTGTAGTAGTTTTTACCTCACCAAACAGCGTGTAGCTGGTCTCAACCACATTACCTTCTGCATTAATGCGATGTGTCAACCGACCTGATTTATCATAGTAAAAGGTGGTGAGTTGACCTGCAGCATTCAATACCTGAGTCTTGCGCCCAGCAGCATCATAATATGACTTAATCGCATATTGTTCATAGACTTGATCAACTTGTGCAGCAGTCATACCCGACTTGATATCAAGTGCAACTTCACCCGCCAACACATGGGTCACATCATCAAAGGCATTGTAACGGGTAAAAATACGTCTTTCATTACTGCCTGTTGCCAAGATTTCCGTAATTACTCGACCAGCGTTATCATAACCATATGTAGTAATGCCCTGACGTGTATCACTTAACTTAGTTAAACGTCCTTGATTATCATAGTACTTAATCGACTCTTGATAGCTATTCGTCGCTGGAATCGCTGCAATAAAATCAGTCCAGACCATAAAATTGGTGATGGATACCGTTGTCGCCTCTGTATATTGACGTGTTGTAACCGTGTTATTTTTTTCATCGTAAATATAGGCTGTAATAAAGTTCTTTTCATCAATCGAACCAACCAGCTTATTTTGGGCATTGTAGAAAAACAGCGTACTACGAGTAATATTATCAGCCCCAGTTGGCTTCAATTGTGCCAAAGTCCCTGTTGCCCGCAGACTTTCGGTGGTAAGTTTACTGTAGCGATTGACTTGAACTTTTTGCCCTACCGTATTATAAATCGTTTCAACCAGATACCCTTCGGCATCTAATACACCAACCTGCTGATTGTCTTTATTATAAAAATAGCGGCTAATCCGATCGCCTGTTTTTGTTTGAATAACATTACCAAAGTTGTCATAACTATATTCCGTCAAGGTCCCATTGGCTTGCTTAATGCTCTTCAGTTGGCTACTGCTGTCATAACTCTTCTCAATCACTCGATCAAAGCTATTTACCGCTGGACGAATCTCTTCAATCCGTTTCTTGGCGACACTATTATTCACCAACCAGCCAGTAGAATTCACTGCATTGGCATAACGAATTTCTTTGGTCTGTAAATCATTTTTATTATAGACATATTCAATCAATAGCCCTGAGCTATCTGCAACCCCAACCAACCGACCTTTTTTATCATAGAAGTTGAATTGTTCATTGCCAGTCGGCTGTTTACTATAAACCAAACGACCTGCTTCATCATAAGTATAGCTTGTGGTTCTGCTCGGCTGATTCGTGGCAGACTGTACTATATTCAATAAACGCCCATAGCTATCAAAGCTTTGGGTCGTGACTAGATTCGCTGCATTAATGACTGTAATTTTACCCGCAGCATAACTATAAGAGGTTGTCCCCGCTGCACTCACCTCAGTTAAAATTCGACCTAGGCCATCATAAGTGAAGGATTGAATCGCTTGTGCTGCTGTCGCTGCTGCAGTTTGTCGGTCTGCACCATGACGAATGATCTTCTGCAACAACAACCCTTTCGGATCATAGACATAGTCGATCAGTTGCGTTGCATCTTCAAAGACACCTTGGTTATTGACCAAGCCTGCTGCATCAGCTGTTTTATTAATCGAGCTATAGTTGATTTCTCTTTTTAGATTACCTAAAACATCATATTCATAACTGCTAAGCTGATTTCTTGCGTTCTTTTTAGACCACGCTTCAATTGTAAGTAACATTAAATTAGTAGAAAGATATTTAGTATCATAACTTCCAACTTTTGTAATTAACTGACCTTGATCATTGTAAATATATTCCGATAACCTCCCATTATTAATAATAAAACGTAACCGCTGAGAACCATCATAAATATAATTTGTAGTCTTAGAATTACCTGTTGGTAATATCCAATTACCATTTGTATCTTTGGCGGCTAAGGTTTCAAACTCAACAACACTCTCAAGCCTTGATATCCCAGCATAAGTATATTTAATCGCTTTACCGAGGTGGTTATATTCTTCTGTTAAATTGCCATTACTATCATAACGATAAGTCAGCTTATTACCTTCGTTATCGACTATGCTGGTCACATTACCTTGACCGTCATAACTAAAAGAGGACACCTCAGCATTGGCATTTTTAATGCTAGTCAGTTGCTGATTCTCATCATAGCTGTATTCCCAGATTTCTTTTAAGCTATTTTCAACTGTAGTTTTATTGGCAGCGTAAGTAAAAGTGGTTAAGCCCTGACTATCTCTGACAGCTTTTACCCGATAGCTATTGGTTACACTATCAAGCTCATAACTAAATTGAACTGATGTACCATCACTTTGTGTGATTGAAGCAATTCGACTCGAATTTAACTCATAGCTATAACTAGTGCTATAGACTTTCTGGTCGGCAATACTATTATCATTCGGGGTAAGATCAGTAATGACTTTAGATAAGCGATTTAAACTGTCATATTCATAATAAACATTTTGGTTGGTAATACCATTGGCTTTAGTATCAATCCGTTTAATACGATTAGTAGTCCCATCATAGTTATAAATCAGTTCATTTAAACTGGTACTATTTAAATCTTTAATGGAGATTAAACGGTCAAGCGCATCATAACTATAAGCCAGATTAGTCCCATTACTATCTTTAACTGCAACTAAACGGCCTGTTTTTAAGCTTGGGTTATATTCATAAATTTCATTTACTCTAGTTTTTCCATCAATGACTGTTAACGTATTGCCATTTACCAACAATTTATCGTACGCACCATCACCTTCTGTAGAAATATAAGCATTAGCCGAACTATAGTTAAAAGTAATTTGATGACCATCTTCTGCAGTAATCAGGATTTTACTGCCTGCAGTAATAAGATCACCGACTAAAGTAATACGTCGACTCCATTCACCTCCCCATTGAGTATCTCCACTGAGAACCCCCTTAGAGTTATAGGTTTGAATGGATTGAATATCTTTACCAAGTGCAGAAAGATTCTGATCTAATTGGCGAATGATTAGATTACCATCGGCAATATTAACGTAATTTTGAAGTTGAGCCTGCCCAAAGTTGGCGTTGCCCTGTAGTCCTTTTTTGCCTAGGTTATTAAATGAGCTATTGAATAAACCCAAGCCATTTCCAGATACAATACCAACCATGACACAACCTCTTTTTTATTTTTTACGTAAATTGGCTCGCTTAAAATTCACATTTCAAATTAGTGTAAAAAACCTAAATTTAAGACAGAAATCTCAATGCTCTACCGACCCCATACAAGTGTTGAAGTCTAATATTTTTTATTTACTTTTTAAATGTGAAAGAAAAATAATTTGATAAAAAATAGGCTTTCTATCCAAAATATTTTCAATTGAGTTTAGATATGATTTCGATCATATAATTTTTCGTTACACTAAAATTAATACTCAAAAATATGCACTGCAATAAACGTATAGATTTTTACAAGAAAGCAAATAAAAAAGCCCTGAAACTTTCATTTCAGAGCTTTTTCGAATTTTGGTGGAGATGGCGTCAGTTGAATTTAATAAATAACCAACTGTTTTATTTAAATTTTATTTTTATATAACTCAAATTTACCCAATTTTGACCCATTAGCTTTTTGTACATTTTTTGATGGGTTAAAATTTTTGCTCAATGACGTTCAAGAGAGAAGAAGCGTAATGATCCCTTTATTTTAAGAACAAGATTTCATCTTCCCTGCACCACCTACCAGTGGAATGCTTTCTGATATGTCATTGACGACACTAATCAAGCAAATGTATGTGCAGTTGTTTGTTGCCGCTCTTTGACGTGAGACGTGATACCCCATCATTCGACTGACTTGTTGAACGCTCCAATGCTAGTTCAGCATATGCATGTAAAATTTGCTGAGACATTGAAAATCTTATCGAGCCAATAAATCTTGCCGTCAGTATATAATTTCACCCAAGTCATTCGAATAAATGCAGATTTTTTAAAAAAGTTAAACCTCCTTAAATTGATCAAGGCACTCAATACACTTTGGGGAACGGTTGGAGTTTCTAGAAAAGCACTATCACAGTATCTTTCATACCTCTAAAGGACTTTCATCCCTCTCAACATGACAATAAGCAACTTGTTCAAGAAGCAAAAAATCTAGTTATTTGAATAATAAGGATAACCAGTCAACCACATTAGCAAAAGGGTTAATGATTTTTAAATCTAACTCAAACATATCCTCTTTATAAATACTCACTTTCGTAGATAATAAAAACAATAATAAAAACAATAATAAAAACCCAACCCCTTTAAAACCCCAACACTTTAAATATACAAAACACTCTTAACAATCAAAACCAAATAACACAAAACCAAATCACAAACAATAAAACTCATCCTTTAAATTCAATAAAATCAGAATTTATACATACACACATCATCCTTTAAAAAATCAATTATAAAGAATCGTCTGTATTTTAAATAAATGCTAAAAAAAAATAAAAAAATATCAATGCATTAATTTTAAATAACAAATAAACTCACTATAACAAATATAACAATTCCCCATTCATTAGTCGCAATCTAATGACTTAGCATTAGCCCATCCAAACGCAAGGCTAATGCTTTTTTTTACAAAAAAACAATGACTATTGAATTAAGGTATTGAATATTTAAATAATTAATATTAATATATTAAAAAACACAGGGATGAATTATTATGAATAGAAATAATAAAGATTTTCTGAATAGAGGTTCCGTTTGTGCATCCTTATCCCATATGATTAGAGATTTTTGTAAATTTCACAATTTAACAATACCTGCTGAATGCAGTCTTTATGACTTAGATGATAGAATACCATTTAATGTATGGTGCATGATTATAAATAAAATTGATGAACAATTTAAAACCAATGCGTTAGGCTTAAAAATTGCAGATTTTGTGAAACCTGCATATGCCGGTATAGTTTCATATATTTCATTTTCCAAGCCAACCTTATTAGAAGCGATTCCAGATTTTATAAAATATATACGTTTAGCCTATGATCTAAATTATATGTACTTCCAAGTAAAAGATTCAGAGATTGAATTTTCTTGGGATGATCACATGGGCCAACCGGGGCTGGCAGTTGATGAATGTGCTATTGCCCTTTTCTTAAATATTGTTAAGCATTCTATATCTCCTTATTACATCCCACCCAAATGTATTAATTTTTTATATGATCCACCTAATAATATTGAATTTTACAAAAATTATTTTGGTTGCCCTGTCTTTTTCAACTCCCCAACTACATCTATTGTTATTTCATTAGACAGTCTAAAAAACATCCCTCTCGCTCAACCGGACCCTTACTTATATCGAATTTTGAAAAATCATGCTGATCTACTGATTGAAAAATTAGAAAACTATAATGAATTTGAGTATAAAATAAGACTATGCATCATCACCAACATAAACAACAAGAAAATAAATATAGACATTATCGCTGAACAAATGGGTATGCCGCAAAAAAAACTAAGAGAGATTTTATTAAGCTATGGTTATTCTTTTAATAGCATGTTATCTGATGTTCGCTTCAATCTTGCAAAAAAATATTTATTAAATGAAAAATTAAATATTAGTGAAATTGCTTTTCTATTAGGATATTCTGAACAAAGTGTATTCCAACGTTCTTTTAAATCTTGGAGCGGACTAACACCATTAAAATGGAGAGAGAATAATAAATAATGAAAATTAGATTACACTCTTGATAACTCCTTGCCCACCAAATTCACCTGTATAAGTATTACCGTCATCTCCAATAATATAAAACTCTATTTTATCAAAACTATTTACATTCCTCTCAAGGATATAGTTCCTTTTACTTAAAGGATTAGTCATCATATCCATTTCTTGTTTAGCATTTATTTCCTGTCCTTGGGCAAATACTTTCAAGCCTGAAAAAGAAATATGATAGGGAGAGCTATTTTCACATACTAAAAACACCTGATTATTCTCACTTTTTAGTTCAAATTTTAATTTTTTAATGATTTCATGAGCTTCTATTTTCCTAAGACGTTTAGGTCTATAGAAAATTTTTAGTTGTGTATTCATAGCAAAATCAAGTTTAGCCTGATTTTCTTTTATAGTATCTTTTTTTATACCTGGTACTTCGTATAAATTCAGCCAGAATACAGACTCCCTATCATCAGGCAGTGCACTTCCTGTATAAAAAATACGTAAAGGTTGGATACCCTCTGGTTGCATCCGAAATATAGCAGGCAAAATTATAAAGGGAGCATTCGCTTGTTCTGGATCCCCGCTCCCATCATCAAACCAAGTTTGTACAACAATTGGATACTCATTTATATTGGCTATAACGAAGGACTTTTCACGCTCACCTTCATGATAAATGACTCGGCTTGAGGACGTGACCAAACCTGCATATAAATTCATGCCAAAGAAAAAGATGAAAAGACCTAAAACAAAATTTGGATTTCTCATTGTATTTTCACCACCACATACGCAGTAGAATAAATTGTTCCACTAGTCACAGGCGGAGCGCCATTTATACGCTTTAAGTCAGCTGAAAATGGGATTCTATAAGTAGTATAGTTTCCGACAGTCCCAATTGGACTTGCATTGTCCAACACAGGATACCAACCTGCTGTATTACCTTGAGGATATGTAATCGATGGATAACAAATTTGGTTATTATTTGGTCCACAGGTTTGATTATAACCATCACGATTTGAGTCAGGAAGTGTCCCTGTAGCACCTGGTTGACCCAGTAAATTTAGATAACTTCCTCCCCCTTGATATTTAATATAAATTCCTGCATTTTTTGCACGATTACTATTTGCCAGATAATCATCTGAAAGTAGTGCTAAAACTCCATTGTTTGCAGTGGTTAATGTTGGCGAAAATGCTTTTGCGGCATTAAAAGCTCCTTGAGATGCTTGGATCGCAATTGCAACTTTTCCTGTATTTGTACCTGATTTCGATGTAGTCGCTACATTATTATGGCAATCCACTAAGACTTCAAAATTCTGACTAACACTATTGCCGCTATTTAAATAGTCTACTGTGGTGGTTCCAAAGTTTACATTCGGTGTAACATTATTCACTTTGCACGCGACACTGTCATTAACCAAGTAAACTGCATCATATAAGGTATAGCCAAAGCCATTGTCTGCTCCCCAAAACCGATAGGTCGAACCATCTGTACCATGGGTTACTCCCACTGTATCATGAGGAAAACTTACATACTGATCTCCATTATCACTTCCACCCGGATGTAGTGAACCAGTATGTCCTAAACTTATATAAGAAGCAGGTTGCGGACAGTTATAGTTACCAGACTGCCCCATACCTCTATCATTACCTGTGGCATTCGCTGGAACTGTAAAACCATTACAAAATGTGTTAGCTGAACTACTATAGGGTGGCTGGCCATTTACTCGGATCAGTTCAAATTGTAGAACTGGTAAATGTTTTAACCGAATACAATGCCAACCAGCTTGACATTTATCCTTGCTCGCTCCAGCAGGTGTAGTTAATGCTGCTGTTTCATATTGTATTGGGAGTTCAGTCCATTGGGGGGCAAGTGTTGTCCCATTCATCACCTGACGTATGCCCACACCCTTGAACCATGTGTAAAATACATTATCTTGTCCTCCAGCATCGACAGGATTAACTTTAAAAAATCCACCTACTCTGTCATCGCCATTAACTGAAGTTAGAAATCTAATCTTGCTCATATCCGTGCCAGGCGAACAAGCCCACATTAAGCTTTCTGCATTTGCATTTCTAATTTTATATTCCGTCGGTGGAACAGAAGCCTGCGCTAAGACACTTCCTATTGGCTGAATTGCAATATCCATTAAATGAATATTACCTATACGGATTTTAGCTGCATGTCCGTCTTCAGTTTGTGTTATTGGCCTACTATTTGAATAACCCGTATAATAAACACCAGTTTGCCAATCCACTTGCTGACAAGCTGCCCAACTAAAACCGCTTACTCCTGCACTAAAAATTAATAATGTAAATTTTATAATTTGTTTTTTCATCTTAGTTTACCTTTTCACATTGGGCATTTTGTTTAATCAAGGGCTGATTTAATTGTTCATCATCAATTCGATAAGTTAATTTACAGCTTTGGTCATCTTGATTACCCCATTTAAGAGTTAAAGCTCCCTGCTGTTTTTCAGCCCTAAAATAAACTTGGCCAGCTTGACCAACCATACCAATAATATTCGACTCTTCATCAAGGACATCTGCCCCCATTGGTACACTTTCACCTGTCTTTGTTTCAGTTTGAATTAAGACACTATGACCAAATCGCGTTTTAAAATTTACTTTGACTGCTGCGCCTGCGTACGGCGCAATACGTTGCTCACCACCTTGTAATTCAACGTTTTCAGCCATCCCCTGAGGATCAAGTGCAATCGTGTTGTAGTGATATGGATTAATACTTGGAATTAAGGCATAACCAAATCGGTCAATTTTGCTATAAGGAGAACTAATTACTTTGGCACCTTTGGCTCCTTTAGCTTCAATTAAAGCAAAAGTATCACCCAAATAAGGTCCAAAGGTTATTCCGCCTGAATGTAATGCCAATGCCCCACTCAAGTTTAATGAAGCCTGCTTGTATTGCTCACTGAACGCAGTATTCAGTCCCACTTGCATTATAGGGAGTCGTTTATATAAGCCTGCTGTATAAGTGGTTTGTTCACCCCAATCTGATAAAGTGGCTCCTAAGCTGTAGCTTAGGCTATAGTCTTTATCTAAAGCTCCAGTAATACCTAACTGATGAATATCACTTGTATTACTATGACTATAATTAACGTTTAGATTCGGGGTAAGCGGAGAGCGTTCACGACCCAATGGTACGCTTATACTAATCCCCCCAAAATTATCAAAACGATCTTCTTTGAAAGTTGTTCCTGTTAAAGAATGGGTCCGCTGTCTTGTATAATTAACATTCAAACTCACAATACCAAAAGTTTTCATATAACCAGCTTGATACAAGGTATCTCTGTCACGTCCATCTCGATAATCCTGAGTTGAACCAGAAAGATAAACCGAACCATATTCGCCTAAGGATTGACTTAAATTGACCTGAAAGCGTGATCGTTGTAGATAATTATAAGAGCTCCAAACATCTTTTTGCTCCCAAGCATGGCGGAGCCCAAGTACGTCATTCAAGTCTCTGAAGCCAGCGGTAGAATAACGATAACCAGCGATTGAAATCACAGTGTCAGTTGGCTGAAACGTTTTACTATATGTTAAGTTCGCCATCCAACCATCGACATAATCAGCCCCTTCAGCACTTGGCAGCTTTCCACGTGAATATGTTATATTTGAACCAAATGCTCCATAAGAACTACCATATACTCCTCCAATAGCGCCTGCCTGATAGCGATCAGCGACGCGTAATCCACCATTTAAAGTGATTGAGTTATTTACGCCATATTCATAGGTAAAATCAGCAAAATTTACATCTTTAGCATCATCTAAATCAGTTCGTCCCATAACAAAATTATAATTTGAAAGGCCTTCTCTTAAGGACAATGGAACTGCTGCATAAGGAACTTCTGTGCTGTGTGTACTTCCATCAGCCTCTGTCACCTCAACAAAGAGATTGCCACTATAACTTGTAGGGTAAAGATCGGTAATTTCAAACGGACCAGGTGCCACGGTGATTTGATATATTTCTTTACCATCTTGTCGAATAGAAACTTTGGCGTTACTTTTAGCAGTGCCTCGAATGACAGGTGCATATCCCCGTAATGAGTTTGGTCTCATTCTTTCATCAGTTGCTAAGCTCAGTCCTTTAAACGGCAAACCTGAAAAAAAACGTCCAGAAGTATACAGTTGTCCTACAATCAATTGTGACTGTAATTGATCGATAGGACGCTGAACATAACTTCGCAAATGGTTCCATTCAGTTTTCTTTTCATTATCAATACTTAAACTTGATTGTTGACGATATTGCCATTTACCCCAATTCACCCCACCATTTAAGTTTAGAAAACTAGAATCCTGCCTCGTATTGCTATATTGGGAGTTTTTTATATCTGAATAATAGTAATTTCCAGTATAGTTAATAAAACCAATACTTTCGCCTGAACTAAGTTCAGTCGGCTTTACATAACCTCTGGGTATATTTCGCATCAGGCTCTGAGGGATGGTTAAATTTAATCTGAGTAAAGAGAAATCAAAATAAGCTGTACTAGATGGTGCTATTTCATCAAGGATTAAACAACTAGGATTCTGTTCCTGCTTTTTGCTTAACATGCTTTCACGTGTTTTCTCTTGTTGTTGTCTATATGCAACATCGCCCAGCACGCCTGCATTATCCAAAAAATCAGTCGTTAGACATGGAGTTATCCCTTGTGAACTTGTTTCATTAGGTTTGAACTCAATTGTACGTCTCTCAATAAAGCGATTATTTACATATACATCTACTTTATATATCCCTGCTTCAACTTTATCTATTTCATTAAAACGCTGTAACATAGATTGGCTTAAGACGTTACCTTTAAATAATCCAGATGAGAATTGATATTCACCAGAATCAGTAGTCTTGTTAATTTCAGCAGCTTTTACGGATGAAATAGTCCCAATAAAAACGCAACATAAAAAAATTGGAAAATAATTATGCTGTGTCAAAGGCATATATCTTTCCATGAAAAATACCTCTTAGCATTAATGAAATATTTGAGAAGTGATGTCATATTTACTAATCGCACCATAGTCATTAACCATTTTTACTGTGACTACTGCCTTTTGATTAGATTTAATTTTATTATCCAAAATCCATTTACTATTTGATTTTGGTTCAAGCATAAGAGTAGATTTAGTTTTTACAACATGAGCATCTGTTTTTACCTCAGCTTGTATCAAATTGACGTAATAACTAGATGAATTCTCTATTTGCAACCAACTTCCCTTATCATCATTTAATAATTTAAATTTTAGTTTTAAAGGAATATCATCAACTTTATCTGGGAGTGTTTTAGGTCGATAAAAAACTTTTAAACGACTTTTTACAACGAGGACTAACTTATTCTCATCTTCTAAACTTTTCTTCAATGCAGGTGTTTGCTTGAAATTTAGATAGAAAATTGATTCACGATCCTCTGGTAAACTTTCAGTAGGTAAATTGACTAAACGGACCATTTGCCCCTGATGGGGATTAATACGAAATACCTGTGGATTCGGTAAAAAAGGAGCGTCTGCATTTTCTGGTGTTGATTGATCATTTCCCTTATCAAGCCATACTTGCATTAAATAAGGTATTTCGCTTTTATTACTGAACTGCAATGTTTTTTCTTTAGCATCAGCAGGGAAAACAACACGTGTTCCTGTCATGACCACATTTGCAAAAGCAGGATTAAAGATTAAAAAACCAAAAAAACACCAAAAAAAAGCATACTGAACTAAATTAAACAAATATCCAGACATTACACCACTCCTTTATTAATCCACTCAAAAAGGACCTGACACATGACTAGCTCTCCTTACGCACATGTCAGGAAATTCTAGAAATTTATGGGTAAATCACTTCATAATCGGCAACAGCTGTTACGCTACCAGCAGTCGTTGCTCCTGTTGCGTAATATTGAGCAGTTAAAGGAACTGATGCAGCACCACCTGATGTGGTCGTTTGAGCTGAGATACCAATCCCCCCTGTAAAGACAATAGGGTTCCCTCCTGCACTACCATTCAATAATTGAACA
Organism: Acinetobacter sp. C26M; assembly: GCF_023702675.1. Classification (NCBI taxonomy): domain Bacteria; kingdom Pseudomonadati; phylum Pseudomonadota; class Gammaproteobacteria; order Moraxellales; family Moraxellaceae; genus Acinetobacter; species Acinetobacter sp. C26M. The sequence goes on along the minus strand of NZ_CP098478.1, from coordinate 1,072,237 downwards.
GCAACATTTCCTGCAGTGCTTGCAGCATTAACACCCAAATTAGTGCCATTAGGATTGTGTGCAGCAAAGCGTACAGAAACATCATCTGCAGTCGCACTGCATCCTGTTAAATTCACAGTAAATGGTGTTGCACCTGCTGTGTCGCCAGATACAGTTAAATCTCCAGTTCCAACAGTAGGCAAAGTGACTGTTGGGCTTGCAGTACCACCAACATTGACGGCACAAGTATTAGATTCAATCGTGCCAATAAAAGTGATTGTTTCTGCAGCCATAGATACATTCGCTACCCCTAATGTAACTAAAGCAACAGTTAAAAATTTAATTTTCATAGCCTATTCCTTTCAGACAAGTTTTAAATAATTCAATTAAAAGAATATATTGCGAGACAGGATCTGCTTTTTATGTAAATTCTGTGTCACACTTCATATTCATTACAAAGCCTAACAAAACTTACAAACATACACATTGATGAAAACCAAATAAAAATTGACACTTTTTTATTTATGGAATAATTAATTATTTTTTAGAACTAACACTTACATTCCCCAAACATATTATAAATAAAATGAGCAGGTGCATCTCGATGATATACTTTGCTTTTTTCTAATTGAAAAACTCTTCCCTCATGCAGTATATTAAAAAAATCTTTCTCGATTTTTAGTACAACCCCAATCTGGGTTTTATAAAATAGCTCTCTTTTATAAATTTCTTTCTTCTGAAAAAGAACTTTCTGCCCTATTGTTATGCTATTTGAATTACTTTTTTTATATAAACCGCATTCGGCGCAAATCCACTTTTTCATATCCATAGAACCCAAGACTCAAATTTAATAGATATCTTTTACTTTTTTAATTAAAAAAATCTTGGCATTTTATGATAATTAATTAACACTATTTGGCATTCACAGGAGAAAAATCACACTATATTTTTAAAAAATAAAATGGATCCACGAGTAAAAATTTTTATAATTTTTAATTCCGTCCAACTCTATCCGAAAAAAATGGACAAGTCATAAGTAGATGGTATAAAACAGGCAAATAAAAAGCTTTTAAACATTGAACTTAAAGGCTTTTTATATCATTTAGATCCAATGATCTTAGAAAATATCATTGACTGAACTAATCACTTCCTTGCAATTAATCCTGTGGCGTAAATTTAAGTTTATATAGTTGATTGAGGTTCAGCCACTTTGAGCGATCCTTTTACTCCTTAGAGTAATAGGCAAGAAAGCAACTACTTGAGACTAAGGAAAATATACGGCTGTTAACTCAAGACAAAGAAAACAAGCACTACATAGAGTGTTTGTTTTCATAGAGAGTTTTGATGGGATGGCGTCAGTTGAATCAAATAAATAACTATTTGTTTTGTTTAAATTTTATTTTCATACAATTCAAACTTACCCAATTTTGACCCTATGCGTTTTTGTATTTTTAAGAAGTGGCTGAACCCAACCACTCCTTCTCTTAAATCTAGAATCGGTAACCAATTTTTAAACCATAAGCGATAGCATGATTATTCTTGAACTCAGCCTGTTCTGCCATTTCTTTAATCCCTTCGATAGGTAAATAGTAAGCACCATCTTCAGACTTGGCATCTCCTAACCAGTAGTATTTAACACCAGCGGCGATAAAATAATTCTGAGCAGGATTGAATTGCGCACCGAGTCCAATGGACCATGATCCCTTCATTGGCCCCAGCGTAGAAGCAGGATTACCCGTTCCTGAATCCCAACCAACATCGGTGGCAAAACTCCATTTTTCTGTAAATTGATGGCCAATTCCTATCGTTGCATTATATTGATCCTTTTGATAAGAATCTAAATCAACACCTTCCGTATATGTGCCTCCCGTAAGTTCATCCAGATAACTTGCTGTAAGCGCATTATATTGCGTTGGGCGGATATTAAAATCTTTCCAATTCACCCATCTTAAATTCATATAAGCAATTGTGTTTTCGGCAACCCCGGTTTGAAAATCGATATTCACGGATTGAGGGGTTTCGATTGTCGTTTTTGCTGCTTTGACATAGTGCAAAGGTTCACCAAATATACTTTCCTCGACCTGAAATTTATATTTGATTTTAGAGCGATAAGTAATAGCCGCTTTCAATGCAATCTCTGGAATTTGATAGCTCGCCCCAGCAAGCCAGCCCAACTCTCCTTTTTCTTTAAAATTCGCCTCGTAACCATTAAAAGCCTCGGTATACGCCATGCCTCGAAAAGAAGCTTTTCCTTTAACCTCTTGATAAACAGGCCCGCCATAAATCTGGAAGTTCTTAAAAGGTGAATATCCAAATATAAAACTTAAATCCTGACTTTCCACATTTACGGATGTACCTTCTTGACTAAAATCATTATCTGAATAGCTATTGTTGGGGCGAAGTGGATATGCGGTTTTTGCGGCAAATGGTTGGTCGTAAAGCAGGCCGAAACTAAACTGATCTGTTAATTGTAGCTTCAATGCAGCTGTATAAAATTGCACATTTTGCCCAATATCTCCTGTATCACGGCTTTGATTTTCACGCACAAGATTTGGACGATCATGCACGACACCAGAAACTGAAGCGTCAACAGCAAAGGCATTGACTTCAAAATAATGACCATTTTCTAAAAATGGCAGTATCGACTGACCAGACTGATCAAGTGCAGAGGCTTGGGTATAACTACTGATCGACACTCCGATTATGCCGAACATAATAGGAGCTAAGCGGAACCGATGGATCTTAGAAAATGAGCTATTCAAGCCCTTATGTCGATTCACTTCTCTGGTTTTCGATAATAACCAACATAAGCCCACACTTTCCTTTCCTATAGACTTTTCCATTATTAAATTCATCCTGAAATTATAATTTTTGCTTAATCACAACAGCGATTAAAAATTTCCAAGTCCATTCACTATCATTAAGAAAATATAAAATGGACAAATAACATACTGCTCAATAAATTACACAGTGTCAATGACGCTGTGTAATTTATTGAGCAGAGTTGTTCTAATTGCTTATATTTTTCACATCAAACATCTGATAAACAAAGTATTTTAAATCAGTGGTTTATTAAATTGATGCACTTAAATTTCTATTTATGATCATAAAGTGTTGAAATCCAGATATTTTGAAGTACACGAATAACAACCTCAGGTTCTACATGAGATGAACGACCAAAAGCCTCGGAAAGATATCGTTCTTCCAGCCATATGAGTGCTTTTGCCGTTTCCTCAACATCAATATCTTTTTTTATCTGCCCTGCTGCTTGATCCGCCCTAATATGTTGAGCGGCAGCAGTAATAAAGTCCTGTATTAAAGTTCTGTAGACATTCTCAACACGTTCATCCCCACTTGCAGCTTCGACGAAAGCTCTTAATAAACGTCCATGTTGTACATAGACTTGTACAGAATCTACGAGAGCACGCCGCAAATCTTCCTGTGGGGTAGTTCCTGCCAGCCACCTATCTGCGATATTGAATAATTCCCTAGCAATATTCTCAACAAGACGTAGCGTAAGATCATGTTTATCGCGGAAATGGACATAGAAAGCTGGGCGTTTTAAACCTGTACGTCGCATGACCTCATCAATATTCAGATCACGAAAATGATGCTCATTTAAAAACTGTTCAGCAGCTTCTAATATTTCTCGCTCAGATTCTTTTGGATCATGTTTAAGTCTACGGCGAGAGGTTGTCATACGATCCTATTTCCCATTTGCATAAGGCCATTGTAGGTATTAATAATTTTTTCGACAAGTCTTTATAACTCTCATCACATCTCACAATAACTCAAACTAAAGAAAAAACTGCTCATTTTAAAATTCAATATAATTTATAAAATTCATAATCTTAATTTAAATATTACATTCTTTTCATTCGTTTACTTTCAAGCTAAATCTTCATTTCACCCTATAATTACACAGTGTCATTGACATTGCGTAATTATAGGATTAATAATATTGATATGCCTAAACCTCACCTTGATTTAAATCAAAGTGAAAGTGGACTGGATCAAGGACTTTGTTCATCAGGGAAAATGAAGATTATAAAAATCATCATCTTAGGAAATCTAACTGATGCTCAATTTATTAAAATTGTGTGAAGAGGAAAAAGATATGAGTACATCAGACCAAATTGCTATTACTGATGTTTTAATTATCGGCGCAGGGATCTCAGGTATTAGCGCAGCATACCATCTAAAAAAATATAGACCGAATACCACATTCACTTTGCTCGAAGGCCGCGACGAAATTGGAGGCACATGGAGTCTGTTCCGTTACCCAGGCATTCGTTCAGATTCAGATATGCAGTCTTTTGCATTTGGCTTTAAACCGTGGACCAATAAAAGGGTTTTTGGCAGTGCTCAAATGATCTGTAATTATTTAAAAGAAACGATCACTGAGAATGACATCGAATCTCATATTCGCTTTGGCCATTATATGACTAGTGCCGAATTCTCATCTTCTGAAGGTCTTTGGACAGTAAAAGTGAAGCGTAAAGATCAGAAAGCTTTAACTACTTTCCGCTCCCGCTTCTTACTGATGAGTACAGGTTATTATGACTATGATAATGGCTATACACCTGAGTTTAAGGGAGCGGAGGAATTTCAAGGACTCATTATTCATCCTCAACACTGGCCAGAAAACCTCGATTATTCTGGCAAAAAGGTTGTGGTGATTGGTAGTGGTGCAACAGCCGTGACCTTAATCCCTGCGATGGCTGACAAGGTCGGGCATATTACCATGCTCCAGAGATCACCAAGCTATGTCATGGCTGCACCAAGTACAGATGCAATCGCGAATACTCTCAATGGGGTTCTCTCACCACAACGTGCTTTCGATCTGATCCGCCGCAAAAATATTGCCTTGACACGGGGCGTTTACAATTTAAGTCGTCGCTTTCCAAAGCTGATGCGTCGCTTTTTAATCTCGGATGTCCAACGAAATCTACCAAAAGACTTTGATGTCGCCACTCATTTTTCACCGAAATACAATCCGTGGGATGAACGTTTATGTGTTGTACCCGATGGCGATATGTTCAAAGCGATTTCTGCGGGTAAAGCATCTGTAGTCACCGATCATATTGAGCGTTTTAGCAAAGAAGGCATTTTACTTAAATCAGGAAAAACGCTGGAAGCCGATATCATTGTGACCGCTACAGGCCTTAATGCGGTCGCATTTAGCAAGACGCAATTGATTGTGGACGGGAAAAAAATAGTTTATCCAGAGACCACGATTTTCAAATCAATGATGTTATCCGACATTCCTAACTTTGCTTTCGCATTCGGCTACACCAATCTGGCATGGACCTTAAAAGTCGATCTGGTCTGGAAACACTTCTGTAGATTACTGGATTACATGGATGAAAATAAGTACGCCACATTCACACCCGTCATCAGTAATAAGAGCATGAAACGCATTCCATTTGTAGACCTGAACTCAGGCTACATTCAACGAAGCATCGCACAATTTCCAATGGCAGGTACACAAGGCCCATGGATTGTAAAACAAGATTATAAATTCGATGTTGAGCGACTTCGTAAAGGTCCTGTTTTCGATAAAGAACTAAGTTTTTCCCAGATTAAGCCAAAGAAAAAGCCAAGCGTTGTTACCACAGAAACAATGCCAGAACAGATCAAAATTCAGGCTTAACACAGCGATTTACATTGACATCTCTTATTGCCAGTAGCAATCAGGGACATAAATCGATCAAGGAAAATATGATGGAAAATATTAAATTTACAAGTAAAGGAATTACCTGTGCCGCATGGTACATCCCTGCAAAATCAGATGAATACAAGTCTTCTCAAGGACGACCTTGTATTATTTTGGGTAACGGTTTCGGTGGTACCAAAGATACGGGATTACTCGATTTTGCCGAGCCTTTCAGTCAGGCAGGTTTTGATACTTTCGCATTTGATTATCGTGGATTTGGAGAGTCTGCTGGACTACCAAGACAGCATGTATCTTATATTCAACAACGAGAGGATTATCATGCCGCGATCGAAGCTGCACGGAATTTACCCCATGTAGATGGAAGTCGTATTGCACTGTGGGGCACGTCTTATTCGGGTGGTCATGTTGTAGTCGTTGCTGCACAAGATCCAAAAATATCGGCTGTCGTCTCCATGAATCCGGCAACTGATGGTTTAGCAGCTCTAAAACAAGTATTCCAATATGGTGGAATAAAGCAGATATCGACAGCAATCGGTCATGGCATAAAAGATTTAATGCATGCCATCACTCAACGCCCTCCCCATCTCATTCCAATTGTTGGACAACCCGGTACAGCTGCAATGATCAGCACACCCGGTGCCGAAGAAAGCTATACCTCTATGGCAGGTCCGACTTGGCGGAATGAAGTCTGTGCTCGTGCAGCTCTGGAAGTTTCATACAACCGGCCTGTGGCTTTTGCAAAAAATGTGAAATGCCCGACCTTGATCCAAGTGGGTGCCAATGACCAGATTGCACCACCGAACCCAGCCCGAAAAACAGCACGTCTAATTCAAGGCCCAGCTGAATTGCTGGAATATCCAATTGATCATTTTGATTTCTATACTGAATCATGGGGCGAAACTGTGCTGATTGATCAGATCAATTTCTTAAAGAAAACCTTCTCAAGGATGCCAGCCTAAAAGTTTAACAGCCAAAATTAAATAAGCGGTTGAATATCCTTTAATATTTAACCGCATTTTTTCTTCTCTTTTTCAAATCAAAATAATCGAAGAAGTGGCTTTACCCACCAACTATGTAGTGTATTACATTCTGGTATAGGCAGTGATCAGATAAAACCTTGGACACAGATCATTCAAAGCTATGTCATTTCTTAATTTCTATGTTCCAAATCTTCTGGAAAATAGCATCTTAAATAAGAAATAAGCGCTTTGTGGGACTCTTTCACAATTTCATCAGGGAGAGCGTTATATTGCAGAAAGGCATTCTTCCAGATCCCATCCAATATATACATCGCAATAATCATCTTTTCAGTATATCGCTCTCTGTTTATACCTTCGTAATATGTGTCTAATTTTTCCATAATCGCGATAGCTAGATTTGCACTTTGATTGGTATCTACTGCTTTTGTTTCAGCTGGCGCAGTACTGCTCAACATTAATTTAGGGACAAAAGCGTGATGATTTAGATAGTTTGCACCTATCCATAAAATCTGAAGAATTAACGCTTGCCATGAGTCAGTATGAGAAACTTGATAGGAACGAATATTTTCTCTCCATAGCTCATGAACTCTTTCTGCAAGTGCAATTAAGATACTATTTTTATTCGGAAAATGATAATAAATGGAGGGTAAGCCGATACCTGTGATTTTAGAAATCTCTGCCAAACCAATATCATCAGGATCTTTTTCCCTGAGCAGAGATTCCATGCAATCTAAAATTTGATTGGTTCTTTCTATCTGCCTTTGCTGAGGAGCTCTGCTACGTTTTTCACTCTTATTAGACACAATACTCCACCAACTTTAAAGCGATTATTAGTACAAAAATTTGATTTTATCTTGCTGATTCATTCTATAAGTTTTCCTAAAAAACTTACAAGTATTTGATCCCATTCCCCTCAAATTCAATCTAATGAATAAATGGCAGCCTAAATCCTGACATAGATTAGGCCACCATTGTTAATTTCTGAACTTTTATCTTATGAAGCAACTTAATAAATTAATCCAGACCGAGATACTCTTCTAATCTTTCATAATTATGTTGCCATAAACCATTACCTGTAATTGGAAAAACGGATCTAAATCCAATCATTTTTTGCACACGCGCAGGTAATGTTTTCACAATTTCCAGATCAATTGAGAAGGCATAAGTTTCTTCTGGCGTAAAATAAGCTGGCGTCAACGGTATGGTAATACCGCGTCTATACTCATTTTGAGTTTTGTTTTCTCCCCCAGAATGTACCACCTTACCTTCCCAAATCAACATATCGCCAGCTTTCATAAGTGCAGGAATTGTATCTTCGTGTTTAAAGCGATCTTCAACCGACATATTAAAATCATCCCAGAGATGACTACCCGGAACAACACGAGTTGCGCCATTATCTTCGGTAAAATCTGTTAAAGCGATCATACAATTCGCTGTGACACATGGCCCACTTTTACCCAAGCCAATAATAGCTGGATAGTTTTCTAAGTCTCGATGGAGCGCTTGCGCTGAATTACCTGGACCAATTTGAATTAATTGAGTCGCTTGCAGCCACCAATCACCACTTTCTTCTCTAAAAAAATGTTCGCCAAGCGCATGAATCAGATCATGATTCAAGATCTGCTCTCTAAACGTTTTACTATGCGTGACTAAATTATTCACTCGAGTTGTCTGGTAGCCATGGAATTGTTTAAGCAATTCATCTATATCATCTTTTTTTGTTCCTGGCCCAGTATCAATCACAGGTTGATCAAAATCCAGATTCATTTGCTTAATCTGATCAAGACTCGCAAATCCTTCTAAAATCACTGCACCATCTTCTTTGAGAATGCCAAAAAGTTCTTGTAAATCGACATTTTTGTCCACTCTTCTTAATTGCATAGACATGTAACTCTCCTTATTCGTCTTAGTCCTGCTCAATAAAACTATAGAACATATAGTTTTATTGAGCAATATATATTTAATTAATCATTAAAAAGTAAATATAACTATATGAACAATAGTTTAATATTTTCAATTTAATCGATATTCGAGCTTTCAACGAGTAAATTAAAAATAAAGATATGAAGAACTTAGGATCGAACAGCACACTTGAAACATACGTGAGATCGTTGTATCTCTTGATGAGAAGGTCTAAAGAATAGCTCTAGCGATGGTATTGGTAAGTTAGAGTCGTCATAGAATAAGACTTTCATGCTTTCAAAAAGCTATTTTTAGGAATTGCGTTACCCACCTGTCCCCATGTAGACATTAGGTACTTTAGATAAAATAGAATTCTTATCAGAAAAATTAATGAACAATTCAAAATGACAAGCCATTAAGTCATAAACATTCTTATTTTGAATTTTATATGAATGAATCAATTCCCTTATCGCAGTCTAATTTATTCTCTGATCTCCACACTGTTTCCACACTTTAATAATCGTCATTACACAAACATTCAAAATAATAGCAGTATCAAAAACTCCCCTCATCTGTACAGAATGCCGAAAAGCCAATTTATGAAAAGACTTATATTTCCTTTATATCAGCCACTGTGTATTCTGGCTGTATTTAGCGTTCTGATAACAAGTGGCTGTCAGGTGGTTAGCCTAAAAAAACAGACACTGCATACCACCATTGCCAATGAACGTAACAGTATTCTCACTCAAAATAAATTAAGTGGCGCTAGCCTGAATCTGCTCTATATGTCCGATATGGATATGAAACTGTGCATGAAAAATCCAGATGCATGTATTGTCGATCTGGAAAAAATTCCTCAGGTACAGACAGAACAATTATTATCAGCCGCTAGCGAGTTATATCTCTCTAAAGCCCTGACTCTTGCAGACTCAAATGATTGCAAAATAAATAAAAACCCTAAAACCAGCGCTAAACCCGCTCCACAGGTGAATGAATGTTTAGACCAACAACTGCAAGCTTTAGATAAAAGTATTCGGTACAGCTATGCCTATCTGTTTAAGACCTCTCGTCAGCCTCAAGACCGTATTTTCGATAACCGTCAGGTGCAAATTCGGGACTTCTATAATCAGGCACTGAACCAGTTAGTAAATGTGTACAGTGCTAAGAATTCATCAGCGACGATTCCAGACAGTATTCAAATTGGTGAAAGTACTTATAAGATTGATATTGATTCATATCCCAAGCTACAAGGCAAAAAGCTTGAGAAATTTACCTCAAGCTACAACATGAACTTCTCTGGATTACGAACCATTAACCGTCGTGATGGTTTCGGTGCAGATTTCGTCGCGGTTTTGCACACTAAAGAAAATGATCCCAAAAATGGAAATCCATATATTCTTGATCCACTGAGCTATGCTTACCCAAATGGCGTTAATCCCAATATCCACCAAGCCCATTATCTTGCGTCGACGCTGATTGCCCAGCCAGTCGATGAGCAAGCCACACTCAGCGAGATACTCAATCGGCCTGATTTCAAAATAAAAATCTACGATCCTTACAATGTAGAAAAGATCAAAATTGAAGATAAAGAATATTCTCTTGCTGCGAACTTCTCTGCACCCTATGGTTTATGGTTAGCGGAGAATAACTTGGGCTCTGCTGCATATCTAACCTTGATTGACCGTAATCAACGTTTGACCATGCCTCATCTATATATGCTTGAACCTTATAATCCGAATAAAAAAGTGATTGTATTGATCCATGGACTCGCTAGTAGCCCAGAGGCGTGGATTGCGGTGACCAATGAAATTATGGGTGATAAGACGCTACGTGAGCATTATCAGGTGTGGCAGGTATTTTACTCAACCAATATGCCTATTCTGGAAAGTCGCTTTCAGATTTCTGCTTTACTGAAACAAACGTTTGCCTCTCTCAATCCCCAAGACCCTGCATCTCAAAATGCTGTTCTGATTGGTCATAGCATGGGAGGAATTATTAGCCGCCTTTTAGTCAGTCATGCGGATATTTCAAAAGAAGCCTTACCGATGATGAGTAACCACGTGCAAGCACGGATGAGAAAACATCCCGTCATAGGCGAACGCTTAAAGATGGAACCGATTCCAAACTTTGATCGCGTCATTTTCCTCGCTGCGCCTCATCGTGGAACTAGCTACGCCGACCGCTGGTTTACCGTTACTGCACGAAAGATTATTGGACTGCCCTCAGCATTTTTAAAAACATTAACCGATACACTGACAAGTTATGATGATGATCTGAAAGATTTTGTCAGAACCATCAATAACAGGCTGCAAAATGGCCCTAGCGATCTGAGTAATAAATCTGAATTTATGGAACTCACCTCGGATATACAGCCTAAAGAAGGTCTAGTTTTTCATTCCATCATGGGTAATATCACCAAAAGTAATGATACTGATACTATTACCGATGGCATTGTTCCTTATAAAAGTGCTCATTTAGAAGGTGCGATTTCAGAGAAAATCATTAAAGGTGGGCATTCTATTCAAATAAAGCCTGAAACGGTATTGGAACTTCGCCGTATCTTGAGCCAACATTTAACCGAGCATGGTTTATACAAAGTGAAAAACTAAACATCCAAAGCTAAAGTGACAGCACTTTAGCTTTTTTTCTTTTTATTGCTCGCTTTCCTGTATTCTTTTACGAATTTCTTCTCGCCATTTCAGTGCATTTTCTTGTTGTTTATTGAGTAATACGCCTAGCATATAAGCGGTCACTGCTGCACCAATCAAAGCAATGCCACTTTCATAAATGATATCGATAACGAACTCAAACACACCTTCTGATAAGAATGCTAACATGCCAGAAAATTTGAGAAACTTGGCGATTGCTACAACCAGAATCCCTAATAATGCTCCTGTCCATAAAAAGATTTTATGGATATTGATCGGCGCTGTGACCTGGTCAATTTGATCAGGATATTTTCGATAGTACTCTATTTCCTCCTTTGTCACTTTAGAGGAGGATTTGAATAATAATTTAATAAATAATGTATCTTGATCGAGTTTAGAATTTTTCTTCATAGATACCGTGAATTATCAGTTTTATCATCTTTAATTTTACTGATTGTTGTTGAAGAAGTAGCCCTCTTTCACAAGAACAAGCCTCTTTATAACAGTTAAATCAATCTCTCTTTGATCCTTTCAATCAAGGACAAAGAAGCTCAATTTAAGCTAACCCACTCCTAATAAGATGAAGAATGATTTGCTCTCTAAACTACATCTATACACGGATAGGTTAAATAAAACATCTTGAGCGCTGGTTTAATTCAGAGCATCTTTTCCCAAGAGATCTTTTTCAATTTATTCTGCTGAAGCAATCACATTAAACGATTCAACAGCATTAATACCGTTTGTTCCATTTGCTTTTGTTTCTGTGTGTCGGTAACACCTTGCACACTGAATCCCCAATATGCTTCAAATAAACAAGCCAGTACGTAAGCAGTCGAACTAATCGCATCTTGAGTTGCGTTTGGATACTCCTGCGCCAACTGACTTTCAAAATCAGGCAGCCAGTGCTGTGTCCAAAGATCATGCAACATCTGCTTGATCAAGGGATTTCTAGCACTTTGCGCAACCAGTTCTAGCCAAACAATCAAATCATCCTGACTCCGATAAACTTCGGGCGTGAATAACATGACAATTCTTTCGCTCAATGGTTTTCCACTGAAACGATGAATAATTTCAGTCCCCATTTCGCTAATGTAATACTCTATGAAAGCATTGATTAAATCTGCACGTGAAGAAAAATAATGATGAACTAGCGTACGTTGCATGCCTGATGCTTCCGCTACTTTGGCAAAAGTAATTCCTTCTAGTCCTTCCCTCGCAACGACTGAAACAGCAGCTTGAAGAATTTCATATGATCGTTCATGCGCTTTACTCGGTCTTCCTATCTTGTTTTCCATCATCGTCATAAATAAAAAAAATGTTTACTAATTAATCATACCATATTATTTTACTGACATGACAGTCAATTAATTAAAGGAAGTCATATCATGAAAATACTGGGACTTGCTGTCGGTAGCGAAATGGACGCTACAACAGCACAAATCTTAACTGATAGTGAAATGCTGCATGCCGCTATTCTGGAAATTATCAATATCTGTGGGCTGGTTGCCTGTATTGTATTGGCGCTTTCGGGCTGGATTTACGGCGCAAAATTTCTCAAGAAAAACAATTATCTGCTTGGACTAGAATGGTGGATTGTTGCTTTTTCTGCGACAAACTTTGTTTTGTATATGCTAACGGGTGGGCATGTTCATTATTCAATTACAATGTTTCTAGATTCATTCTCACGCAGCTTTGGTATGCCCGTCATTGCCGTACTAGGCTTAATGGCATTGACCCATAATTATAAACCCACAGCGTTGAATGAAGTGCTGCTGTTCGCCGCTGCATTCGCGGGCACATTTGTTATCTTCTTGGCCGATTTCTTTGACGGTATACGCCCGTATTTTTACGTCGCCATGTGGATGATTCTTGCGATCTATCTCTGCTACTTCATTCTTTGCTTGGCACGTGCTGGGGAAACTCTGCATGCCGTGGCGACAACATTCACTTTAATCGTCAGCCTCGCCGTCGCAATCGTCTATGACTTCTTTCCGATCCCTGGCGATGATACGCATATGATTTTTATGACCTGGGCATTCATCACTTGGGCTTATGCGGTCATCCAGTTGTATTACGCCTATAACGCACTAGCACGTTCCCAGACACTTTCCAGAGAATCTCTGATTCCAGCCCACTAACCAACAAATAATTACTTTTAAAATCAAACCCTGTACGCAAGTACAGTGAAGATAAAAGGATAGCAAATGAATCATTTCAATGAAGAAATGGAGAACTTCAATCCAAGCACATTGCCATTTCGATCTCTTGGTGGCTGGGTAGAAGAACCAAGTGATCTTCAGCCTGAACTGGAAGGTTCCGACAGCGCTGATGTCATTGTGGTTGGGGCTGGATTTGCGGGGCTCTCCACTGCCCTTGAGCTGAATGCCCGTGGTGCAAAAGTGATTGTGCTTGAACAGGAGTTCGGTGGCTTTGGTGCCAGTGGCCGTAATGCTGGTTATCTGCTTGGCAGTATGGGCATTGAGTTTGAAATGTTCGCAAAACGCGTCGGTGTTGAGCACGCACGAAAATTCGTGAATTTTTATGACGAGGCCGTGTGCTACGTCGAAAAGCGTCTAGCCGAGTTGGAAATTCAATGTGATTACAATCCTTCTGGCATCATACGTGCTGCGATTGATCCTTCTCAGGAAAAATGGCTACGTCGCAGTATGGAAGTTGGTCGTGAACTGGGTTCAATCACTCGCTTTGTAGATCAAGCCGAGATGCGCGCTCGCGGTATTCCACCAGCGTTTCTATTTGGTAGTGAGCAACGTGGCGGCACGCTCAATCCTGGTAAATATGTCGGCGGTTTACGTCGTACGGCAATTCAGGCAGGCGTTAAGCTCTATGAAAAAACGCCCTTGCTGTCTTATAGTGAAGGCGCGGAGATAACCTGCAAGACTCCACGGGGTCGTGCAACTGCCCCAATCGTAGTATTGGCGACAAATGCGTTCACACCACAGTTGGGGTTACTACGTGATAAAGTTGCGCCAATACGTGTATCAGCAATTGAAACCCAACAGTTGTCTCCAAAGCAATTGGCATCGCTAGGTTGGCAGAATCGAGAAGGAATTATTACACCGCATCTCATGATGGAGAGTCATCGTCTCACAGCACACAATACGATGGTGTTGACGGTGAAGAAGTTAAATTATGTTTATGGTTCAAAGACTCCGAATGTGCCAGATCAAGATGCCTATGCTGCACTGGCACAGACCTTGCGTCAGCGTCATCCTACCTTGCAAGGTCTTGGTATTAAGCATTGCTGGAGTGGTTACGTTAGCGTGGCATATGATTTTCTGCCTGTGGTAGGTACTACAGGAACGCATCAAAATATTATCTATGTTGCTGGCTGTACTGGGCATGGGCTTGCTACTCAGTCCTTTATGGGGCAGTTACTTGCCGAGAAAATCAAAGGCGATGAGAATCCTATTTTAAAAGCCCTGTATCATAAAACGCCTTCGACCCTCCCTGAACCATTGCAGTGGTGTGCTTTTAAAACCGCTTTCTCAGCGGCTGCTTTTTATGATCGTCTAACTGACCGTAAAGCACGTTCTATGAGTACAGATTCGGAGATATAAAAGCTTTAAATAAACAAGCCCTTGAAAGATCAAGGGCTTATTTAAATGTTTATGAAAACGGTGACAGTTTTTCATTTATTATTTCTGTGGAGTGCGAACCAGCTTAGAAATATCATATCCGTAATCGCGTGCAGTTTGCACATACGATTGATACGTTGCTGCATCTAGATTTGGATCTCTTGATAAAATCCACAGGTACTTATGAGATGGGCCTCCTACCAATGCGACACGGTAATTAGAATCAACTCTTAGAACCCAGTAATCTCCTTTGGTGAACGGAATCCATCGTAATCCAGAAGGCAAGAAGCTAACTTTTAGCATACTATTACCTTCATTTTGGGGATAACCGACGCCTGCAGAACTAATGGTTTCCCCTGTTTTTGTACGACAACTGTTCAGTACAACAATGGTTTTATCAGCATTGAGCGAATAATTGGCTGTAGTATCACTCACACATTTTCGCTGAAAATACATCGGAAAATGTGCTATCTCATACCACTTGCCGACATACTTATCGACCTCAATCTTATCCACTGCTTTAGGAATTTGGGTTTCTGCATGCGTTGTAAAAGAGCCTAAAAAACCTAAAGAAGCAATCAAACCTGAGAAAATCATTGTTCGTTTAATAAGTTGCATACATATCACCTTTAACTTTTATAATTTTTAAAGTTAATAGATGCTGATGTGAATAAACTGTGAAATTAATATCTTCAATACAAAAAGAATAAAATATAGATACGTCCTACTCATTTGAATATATGGAAAAAATTAAAATTCACATAACTTATTCTGCTTTTGCAAATGCTTTTCTCACCTCACTTGCTCAACAAAAACACCTAATCTTTTTTCCCGTATCTCATAAAATTGATGTAACCTTATCTTGATACTTGATCAAATGCTTCTCTTAAAGAATTTTTGTATAAGATCGAATGATCTTGGAAAATATTAGAGGATGGCATCAGTTGAAATAGAAAAATAACACACTGTTTTATTTAAATTTTATTTTCATAAAAATCAAATTTACCCAAACTTAACCCTATACCCTTTATGAATATCCTGAGAATGAGTCAAGTCTAGGATACACCAAGTTTGCTCTGATTTTGGCTCATCCGTGTAAAACTCATCAACAATTCTATCCCCGCTTCTTCCTCTACCTCAGAACTGGTATTGCCATGGGCTAGGAGAAACAAAGATATTCAACATCGAATAAATTCAAAATAATAGTCACTTAAAATACGAATACTAGCTGAAATACTAAGTACGTCTGCTCACCTTTCGATCGGCTTTTCATGATCAATGAGGTCGTTCAAAAATTCTATAATTGGAATAGTTCACTACAAATTGCGTGTTTTTCTTCATCCATTAGTTCATGCGCCAACAACCCTTCCACCGTAAAAATCGCAACTTTTACTTTCGCTTCAATTCTTCGCTCTTCAACTCCCAATTGTTGCAACTCTTGCCGTAATAAGTTTTCAACAAGAATATGAAAGCGTTCATGCCAAATATTAATTTCTGAAGACACATGCAATCGTGCATGAACTGTAGTCACGAGTTGTTTTACCAATTTAAACTGATCAATTACCCATAATAAACGCTCAACGATGTTTTTTTCTTGAAGCTCTATATAACCCGAAAAGCGCTCAGTAAGTTCGGCATTTAGGATAGTGATTAATAATTCATCTTTATCTTTAAAATACCAATAGATTGTGTTGGGCGCGACTCCTGCAATATTCGCAATGCGGCTCATAGAAGTTGCGTCATAACCTTCATTTAAGAATAAAGTACGTGCAGCACTTATAATCTCTTTTTGTTTCTCTTCACGGTCTTGAAGACGCTTATTACGAGCCATCAATATCTCCTATTTCTCAGCATAAACATTTATAGCTCAGAAAACCATTTGTCGGTTTTATTTTACACTATCTTGAATACCGTTCAAGAAATGATTAAATTCAACTCCATCTTGAATGGTATTCAAGAAAATAATGAGGCCGTAATATGCAGAAAAATTATACAGAAGAAGATTTACGACTACTTTCAGTACAGGATCTTCTTGATTTGTTTCATACACTTAATTCACCAAGTATTGAAGAAATGAATGGTGAATACGCTGCATATCTGTTATCTCAACCGAATTGGCTAGCAGATAAAATCGGTCATATCACTTTAAATAATTTTTTTCGTCAGTGGCTGAGTAAAGCCTTTCGTCCTTTAAATTCAACAACTGGTCAAGGCTACAACACATTCCAGCAGGGTCATCGCATTGTGCAGTGTTATCCAATGATGACCATGATCGCTCCCTCTCGCTTCGACAACCAACCTGCCTACCAACTTGTTTACCGTCAATTTCATTCGACATGCGGAAGTATCAATATGGTCGATGAGATCAGAAGAGTTTCACCCAACCTATATCTTGGCATTGGTACATATGGCTTTACCCATCATCAACGCCATATTCCTTATCCGTTCTTATTAAAAGGTCCACATACGCCTTATAGAGGTGATATTGGTCGTAAACGGGATGGTTTTCAGATCAGTCCACGAGAAATTCCAAGACTATTTTAAATTTCATATAGGTAAATAAAATGACTATGAAAAATCGTACTGCACTTATTACAGGTGCTTCTGCTGGGATTGGTAAAGCATTTGCACACCATTTAGCTAAAGAGAAGTATTCTTTATTATTAGTCGCACGACGTGAAGAGCGATTGAAAGAATTAGCTGCTGAATTAGTTGAAAAATACAATATCAACTGCAATATTTTTGCTGCTGATTTGAATGACCCATCCGCACCAGCTGCAATTATGTCTTATGCTGATAGCTTAGGAATCACCATAGATATTCTTATTAATAATGCAGGTCTGTCGGGCAAAACTGCATTTGCTGAAACGCCATGGTCAAAACTAGCAGCCGAAATCCAATTGATGATCACGAGTGTGACAGAACTTTGCCATAGAGTCCTACCTAAAATGCAGGAAAATGGTTGGGGACGTATTATTAACCTTTCCTCACTCGCAGCATTTTCGCCGCCAGGTGCAAGTCTTCTTTACACTGGAATCAAACATTACGTCTTAGATATTTCTCAGTCACTGGATATGGAATTGAAACCACAGGGTATTCATGTCACGGCACTTTGTCCTGGATTCACACATAGTGAATTTCATGACGTGATGGGTACTCGTGATGCAGCGAATAACCTACCCTCAGTTCTTTGGCAGGAACCAGAACAAGTCGTCAAAGAAGGCTGGGATGCTGTCATGAATGGTAAGCCTGTATGCGTACCAGGTTTAGTTAATAAAGTGATTGCGAGTAGTGTTCGTCCTTTACCAATTTCACTTCAATATTTTCTTGGTAATCACATGAATCCATTTAAACAATAAAAGTGAACTGGCTCAATTTGTTACCGTTTTAATAGCAGAGAAAAGTGAGAGAACTATGTCAAATCGTATTTATCCAGACATATCAAAAATAGAAAACTTAGCCCAAAAATCTACATTCTTGATGGATGGTATAACATGTGCTGCGACACTCCACACCCCGTTGGAAACAGATAAAAAGCAATATCCCGCAATTCTCATGCTAGGTGGATGGGGAAGCATTCAACAATTACTAACGCTCCCTTACATTAATCATTTTGTTAAAGCAGGATTTGCTGTAATGGAATTTGACTATCCTGGTTGGGGGTTAAGCAGTGGCTGGCCTCGTCAGGATATTAATCCATGGACACGTGTAAAAACCGCTAATGCTGCTTTGGCACACCTAAAAAATCAAACGCAAGTAGATGCACATGCGATTTACTTATGGGGCACTTCATTTGGGGGTGGGCATGTTGTTGACCTTGCTGAGCAGCATCCTGATTTAAAAGGCGCCATTATCCAAGTTCCTATGCTAGATGGCTTGGCAGCAGTTCGGGCTGTCCCAATTACCAAATTAGCAAAATTTATCAGTCTGGGCTTTGTAGACTTTGTTAAACCAGGTTCACCTGTACATATACCAACTTTATCAGAGGTAGGAGAATTTGGCTCAATGGATAGAGATAGAGCTTGGGAAGCACTTCAAACGGCATTACATGCTCATAATGCTAAGAAATACGATAATCGTGTAACCGCTCGTTCTTTATTAACAGTAAGCTTTTATCGACCGTGGAAAAAATTAAAAGATATAAAAATTCCGATGTTAATCATTGGTGCAACACATGACACGGTAGCTCCATTTGTGCCTGAAAAAATAAAAAATGCTGGTAATCCATTACTTCAAGTAATCGAAATGGATGCAGATCATTTTGATCCATACTTCGAGCCCTATTTTCCAAAGACAGTTAAATATCAATTAAACTTTTTAGAACAGATACAGACTATGCAAACATCCTAAACCTCATGACTAATACTAATTAGTTTATTTTTTATGTTAAAAAATACTAGCCCAAATATGTTCTTGGGCTATTTTTATAAAACATTAATATCATTTAATTGAAAACTTGCACTGACTGCTGTAACCCTTTCTGGATATCCTGTGCATGTTTAAGTTCATGCGTTTTCTGCGGCTCTGATCTGGATTCATCTGTACAGAATTCTTCAATGATATCTAGCCCCTCTTCTGCTCCCTCCTCAAAACAATTATTACTATTGCTTTGAGGTGCAACATGATCCAACGCTTCTTGATAAAACCATACTGTTTGGCTTATTTATCGAATTGTTTGATAGATGATGAAACGCTATGCAAAGTGGATGCACGGCGATAAAAATAAGGCTGAAATTGCAAAGCTGACAATTGATTAAACTGATTTCTATTGATGAGACCTTTAATAAGTCTCTTTTTTTATCTCCACATTTAAATGTGGAGAAAATGTGGTAATAAAAAAGCTTCCTTAGATAAGCGGCTGATTTATATAGCTAATTTTGGTGGATATGGCGTCAGTTGAACTTAATTAATAACCTACTGTTTTATTTTAATTTCATTTTTATAAAATTAAAATTTACCCAAACTTGACCCTTTGGCTTTCTGAGTATCCTTAAGTCAAGGGTGCCTCGATTACGATCTTATCTCATCTATTTATGTACTCAACAATATCAATTATCATAAAGTGAACATTCCCCCTGTCGTGATACATGATCTTAAGCTTTCTGATCAAACACCTCTACCGTGATGCGCATCAATCTGTTTGACTGAAGTAATAGCTTCTTGTAAATTAACCCAATCTCGTAAAGTTAAATCCACATAGTAAATCTGTGTTCGATAACTTTGCGTCGTACTTTTCCAACTTACGGTCAGTTACAAAGGCAGACATGAAAGTAGGTCACCTGAAGCTACATGCTAGTAACGAAGTCGTGCCGTCAAAGTTCGGATGCTGTTAAAACCAGTGGTTCTAAAAATAAAAGTTCCGAGCTCATCCAATTTATCTAGATTGACATAAAGCATACAAAGCCCACATTGAGTCAGTTGACATAAATCAGGTGATGGAAATGAATGTTGTGCAATCCTATTTTGTCTAAGGCTTTGTCAAGTTTCACAGTTTCCTGTACAGATATACCGCCCAGTTTAATGATCAAATAAGCTGCTCTCTGCTTGCAGGTTATTGCCCCTAAAAAATTACTGTTTACAAAACATGAGTTTAGTTCAAATTTCAGTGATTGATCAGCAAATAAAATAGATTAGCAGTGTAAATTCTGTAGACATATTCATATTCAAAAATTTCCAACTGCAGTAGAAGAATCTTATTACACTGTAGGCTATCTTGAAAAACGAAAAATTAAATAGGCTATTGGGCTAAATAATTATATTGACAATGAATTTGTATATTTCTTATTCAATAAGAATTTTGATTTATAGACACCAATGCTTCGCTTACTGACAATAAAAATTACAGAGAAAAATAGCTCCCACCAGCCAAACAGATAATAGATATATTTTTCAAAAACTTATTTATAACCAATTACTATTTCAATATATTAACGTTATAAAAAACCATATGATTCTATAGATAAAATTTCAATATTTAGTATTTAATTTTATTAGAATTCCAAAATATTATTAAAATTAACAATTTTTATTAAAATTAAATTTGATTTTAATGAACAAGTTTAATAAATTAACAAGTATGACAAACAAACAAATCAATTCAATGCGTCGCGGACGTCCTCCTCGTTCAGCGGATCAAATAACTGCTAGCCGTAACACAATCATTCAGGCAGCTCGAGAGTTATTTGCAATTCATGGATATAACGGTGTATCCATGCGAAAAATTGCAGGCAAAGCAAACTGCTTGCCTGCAACGCTTTATGCATTATTTCCAAGTAAAAGAGAGTTATTAAATCAAATTCTAGAAGTTGTTTATATAGACCTGACAATTCAATTAGAGGAGTGTTATAAAACAAGTAGTGAATCGGATCGATTAGAAAATCTTTGCTTAGTTCAATTAAATTTTTGGGTAAATCGTCCAGGTGACTACAAAGCTATTTTACTAATTGAAGATACTTATTTAGATTTTGAAGAAGAATACTGTTCTAAAAAATCCGCAATTTTTCAATTAGAAATTTATACACGCGTTATTAGAGAGGCTCAATCACGAGGTAAACTAAAAGCAGGAAGTCCAGAAGAAATTAGAAGTATATTACTTTGTACCATCCTTGGTATTGCTCTAAGCATGATTAACATCCCTAAATACCACTTAAAAATTTCAGAAAAAATAAAAGAAAATTCAATACGTGCTTTAATCGCAGGGTTAAAACAATGATTACACGATTACTTTAAATATTATCAAAAT
Organism: Acinetobacter sp. C26M; assembly: GCF_023702675.1. Taxonomy (NCBI): domain Bacteria; kingdom Pseudomonadati; phylum Pseudomonadota; class Gammaproteobacteria; order Moraxellales; family Moraxellaceae; genus Acinetobacter; species Acinetobacter sp. C26M. The sequence goes on along the minus strand of NZ_CP098478.1, from coordinate 1,050,713 downwards.
AAAAATAGAGTCAGAATTATTTTACCTAACTCTATTCCGATTAATTAATTCTAATATTTTTTTAATTAATCAAATCTATACCAAGTCTGATTCCTTCCTACAAGTGATACACCTATATATGCCCTACCTGTTAATTTCCTCCCTGTATTATCTATTTTCACACTAAAATTGTAATATTTACCTGTGTCAGGGTCTATTATTTTTCCTCCATCATATTCATTATTTTTAACTCTCTTTAATTTCGTAAGAAAAACCATGCCTATCAAAGACTTATTACGATATTCACCCTCACAACTCTTACATTTATCTTCTTCACCTGAGACTAAAATTTTTTGTATTGTTGCACTTAAAGATCCATTTTTTTCCTCCTTAAACTGTATAATTGCTGTTGGTTTATTTATTTTATCATCTATAGTCTTCCAACTAGTTCCATTCAAAGGGTCTACAGCATGAGTAAATGTTGGAAAAAACATAAAAAATAATAGCAATCTCATTTATACACTCGAATCTATCAGCTAAAATAAAAAATATCAATTAACAGAAAAAATTTAAAAACAATAGTTTTAAAAATTATATTAGAATTGATAACCTATTTTTAAAGCATACGCCATTGCGTTATTGTTTTTAAAATCGGCTTGTTCAGCGACATTCTTTATACCATCTATAGGTAAATAGTATGTTCCATCTTGAGTTGTCGTATCTCCAAACCAAAAATATTTAAAGCCTCCTGCTATAAAATAGTTAGCCTTTGGATTATATTTAAAACCTATTCCTATAGATCTTGAATTGTTAATAGGTCCTAATGAAGAGGTAGGATTCCCTGTACCTAAGTCCACACCTACATCTGAAAATATGCCCCATCTATCCCCTATTTGATATCCCAATCCAAAAGTTGCGCTGTATTGATCTTTTTTATATGAATCTAAGCTAAATCCATTTTTGTAATCCCCAGCAGTTGCTTGAGTGGTAAGTATTTCAGACAGAGCCCCAAACTGTGTTGGACGAGTTTCAAAATTTCTCCAGTTTACCCATCTCAAGTTGGAATATATAAGAGCATTTTCAGTTATCGCAGTTTGAAAATCTAAATTTATTGATTGAGGAGTCTCTAATTTTGTTTTTTCATTCTTTACATAATCTAAAGGTACATTAAAATTATCTTCAGTTACGACCATTTCATATTTTATTTTAGATCTGTAAGTTATGGCTGCTTTTAAGGCTATTTCTGGTATTTCATAACTTAATCCTGTTAGCCAACCAATTTCTGCATCTCTCTTAAAACTAGCATTATATCCATTAAAAGCTTCGGTATGGGCATTTCCTCTAAGTGAAATATCTCCTTTCACTTCTTGATAAACAGGCCCACCAAATATTTGAAAATTCTTAAATGGGGATAATCCTAATATTAAACTTAAATTTTTTGTATCAACCTTTACAGAAGTACCTTTTTGACTAAATTGATTATCAGAAAAGCTATTATTACTTCGTAATGGATAGCTTACATTAGCGCCGAATGGCTGATCAAATAGAAGTCCTAAATTTATATTCTCGTTAAGTTTAAGTTTAAGCGCAAAGTTATAAAACTGGAACGAGTTTGCAACTTCACCTAAATTTAAGTTACTAGGATCATTTACTAAATCTTGTCGATTTCTTACTTTTCCAGAAACACTGGGGTCTACAACTACAATTCCAAATTCTGTATAGTTGCCACTTTCCAAAAAAGGCATAATGCTTTGTCCAGATTGGTCCATCGCTGCATTAATTTCTGTTATTGGGCTTACAAATAAAACCCAAACAAATAAATATTTAAATTTCATAACATCATCCTTGTTGTCTTTAATATTGTTTTGATAATTAATTATCAAGCTTGATTGCGTTCGTATATAGGTTTATAAAATCAGATGTCTTTGATTTTATTTCGCTATATTTTTTTTCAATTGCTAGTTCCATTAATTCAATTTGAAACTCTTCTTGAGCAACCATATAATTTAAGAACTTCATATCTTCTAAGGGCCCTAAATCTCTAATTTTTTTCAAATCCTTCAAATAAACTTTTGTTAGCACGTAAACTAGTTTAAGGGTAGGGCCAAAAAGAAAAGTTGGAATGAGATTAGTGCTCCAAGCTCTTGTTCTTGTATAAAATGAAGGTGTTGGATCTACGCCCAACTTTTTTGCAAATTTCAAATATTGTGGAGCATTAAATTTTTCTAACTCAACATATGAATTCCAAAATATATACTCTGGTCGCCCTTTGACCCTATTTGATATTCGCTCAATAGCATTTAATGCAAAAGCACGATTTGCAATTTCATATTTCATGCCTTTCATAAATTTACTAGAAGCCATTTCATTCCGTCCTACTTTTTAAAACTACTTATTTTCAAAACAACTAATGGGTCAGAACTCAAGCAAGCCCTCCTCCCCCAAAGTGTGTCTATTTTTTAAACAGCATTGATCTGCAAGATTTAGTGAAAATTTGCAAAAACACTATTCGATAGATTGATTTTAATAAACACGTTAATTAAAATCAATCTAAATTTAGTGATCATGTTTTTTATATTCAAATATTTATTTATTGACACAACTTTAAATGCTGGATGTATGTATAAAACAAGATACAAAAAATTTGTAATACATTGAAATTTATATTTTTATTGGAATTTAACAAAATGAAATTAACAGATAAAGATCTTCCTGCTAGAAATTCTGCTATCAAAAATATGGAAAATATTTTTTTTAGACAAGTTGAAGCAGCCATAGAACAACCTTATCCTGAAATTAGAAATAGGCGTAATAAATTAATCCTACTTAAAAAACAAATTATTAGATATCAAGATGTTATATCTTTATCTATTAGTAAGGATTTTAGCTCAAGATCTTTAGATGAATCTAAATTAATGGATTTACTTAGTTCTATCTTTGAAATCGATCACGCGATTAAAAATATTCGTCACTGGGCACGATCTAGTAAACGTAAAACAGAATTATTATTTAAATCAAATAGTTTAGAAATTTTATATCAGCCTAAGGGAGTGGTTGGAATAATCGTACCATGGAATTTTCCAGTCTATTTAGCTTTAGGTCCATTAATTGCTTCTATTACTGCAGGTAATCGAGTAATGATAAAACTTTCTGAATTTACACCAATTACTAATAGTGTAATTAAAAAGATGATATCTGAGGTTTTCAATGAAAATGAAGTAGCTGTTTTCGGTGAAGAAATAAGTGATCCCTCTAAGTTTACTAATTTACCTTTTAATCACATAATTTTTACTGGTTCTCCTGCAGTTGGTCGAATAGTAATGCGCTCAGCATCAGAAAATTTAACGCCTGTAACTCTCGAATTAGGTGGTAAATCCCCTGCACTCGTAACTGAAAACTATCCAATTAGCGATGCAGCAAAAAGAATTTTACATGGAAAAACAGCTAATAGTGGTCAAATATGTATAGCACCAGATTATGCATTAGTTCCTAAAAATAAAATTGATCAATTCGTCTTAAATTGCAAAAGCAGTTTTTGTAATATGTTTGGTCAAGATATAAGTGAAAACTCAGATTACACCTCAATTATTAACGACAAACATCTAAAAAGAATTCAAGATATGCTAAAAGATGCAGAGGAAAAAGGTGCAACAATAATTCCTTGTGCAGAATACAAATCTTTAGAGTTTCCTCGTCGTATGCCAACTCATATTATTTTAAACTGCACAACAGAAATGAAAATTATGAAGGAAGAACTTTTTGGACCAATACTTCCTGTAGTTGAATATGAAACATTAAGTGAAGCTATTAATTTCATCAAATCTAATGAGCGACCTTTAGCTCTATATTGCTTCTCTCATAACCAAGAAGAGTGTGACTTGATCTTAAAACACACACATTCTGGCGGTGTAACTATTAATGACTGGGGGTGGCATGCAATAAACCATGATGCACCATTTGGTGGAATTGGTAATTCAGGCATTGGGTCATACCATGGAATAGAAGGTTTTCATGAATTATCACACGCAAAAACAATTTTTAAACGTCATCGATTGTTCCCTACTCAATTATTCTATCCACCATATGGTACATGGTTGCAAAAAATTATCATTAGATTTTTTTTAAAGAAAGCAGATCCAAATTTAAAGTAATCTATTAAATTGATTGATTTTTTAAATGCATTTATTAATTATATAAATGCATTCATATTAAAATTTTACTCATTCCAAAAATTTCATCATGTAAGATTATGTTTTTATTTATTTTTTATTAAATACATACAATTAACAATCATTTAACAAATAAAAATTAACAATAAAATGAACATGACTAAAAAGTTGATTTTATGAATTATCTCAAATAGTATTCGCCTTATGAATACCGAGAACCCAAAAAAAGTACGCAGCAGAGGTCGTCCCTCTCGTACTCCAGAACAATTTGAAAAAAGTCGACAATTAATTGTTACATCGGCTAAAGACCTTTTTTTGTCAGAAGGTTATCAAGGTGTGACAATGAGGAAAATTGCTGCTAAAGCAAATTGTTTACCAGCAACTTTATATGCAATATTTCCTAATAAAAGAGCAATCCTTTATCATTTGTGGGACACAATTTTCATAAAATTTTTTGATTATCTATATTCTATCTCCCAAAAAAGTACTCAAGAAAACTGTTTAAATGACCTTTGTATTGGTTTTGTTGATTTTTGGCTTGAGCATCCAGAAGATTACGTTGCGATTTTTACAATTAATGATCGTATCCCCAATCATAATGAGGATAACTTCGTAGTTAATTTTAATATAACTGAGCGATTTGATATTTTTCTTAAAGCAATAATAGAAGCCCAAACTTTAGGTCAAATTGTATTACGTGATCCTGAAGAAATTCAAAATATTTTACTTTGCTGTGTTCAAGGAATTACTTTTAATCTTATTACTATTTCTGAATATCCTTGGGGTGAACCTAGCCGTCTCAAAACTGAATCTATACGGATTACGTTAAACGGACTTAAGACTTAAAAAAAGTCAATAAACATAGATCAGACCTACTATGTTTATTGACTTAAAAAGTGAATTCAAATTCTATATATGTTCCTCAATGTAACCATCTACTTCAATAACAACACGACGGTTAGGTGCTAAACAAGCAATTAGCTCAGTTCTTGCAAGTTTGCTATTACACTGAACTATAGGGTTTTCCGGCCCTTTGCCTATTGCAGTAATAAGTTGATTATTAACTCCATGATAACTGAAGTACTTTTTTATAAGTTCAGCTCTATCCTTAGATAGTTTTTGATTATATTCATACGAACCTAGAAGGTCTGTGTACCCCAGAATTCGAATTGAATTAATTTCTTTAAATTTTTTCAATTCAAACAATAAATTATCTAAATCTTTTTTGCCTTTCGGATTCAAGCCTTGTAGATCTCTTTTATCGAATACAAATAAAGCATCTGTTCCTAAAGTATAATGTTTAACTGATACCTTTTCCTCGACCCCTTTAATAGATTTACTAGTTGGTGGACATACAACATCTTTAGGATGTATTGGATTCCAGTAAAAACTACTTGCAAACATTTTTTGATCAAATAACACCTTAAATTGGCAAGTCGTTATATCGTTTTCTCCTTGCCCAGGAGTAGTGAAATGAAATAAGTAATTCCATTCTCTTGGTCTCCACCCATCATCATATTGTGGTCGGCCAATTAGCTCGTATAATTGATCTTTGGTCATACCTTGACGAACCTGACTCAGACTTTGTAAATTTGGAAAAGTCCCTAGGTCCTTATTAAACACTACATCATCAGCTTTGTGCCATTTTGGATTGTCTGTGGTACCTTCTTTAGTAATTAGCGTACCAGTTGAGCATCCACTAACAACACCAGCAAATAAACACATCATAAGAAAATTTTTCATATCGCAATTCCCGCATAAATTTTGGATAAATAATTCGATTTAAGATCATTCAGCGAAGTAATCAGACACATTAAAAATCAATGTGTCTGAAATTTTTTACTAATTTACCATTGGATACCTGCGCCTACTGTTCCTCCAAAATCGCCACGGGAGTTACCACTTCCACTTACTTTAAAAACCCATTTTCCATTATCTGAAATTGATGACATACCTATGGCATAACCACTTTCACCTCGATAGGTACCACCACTAATCGCCATCATGCTCTTACCGGGAATATATGCTTGAGGCAACCCTGCTGTAGCTAGAGCTTGAGCGTTACCTGCATTTGCTCGGTTTTCCACATCATCTATACGTTTATTGGTTGTATAAAATGCTTCCTCAAGCTGATTGCTCACATTTGTAACTTTTTGATCTAAAGAGTTGAGAGCATCTCCAACATTATTATAAGAACCGCCAGCTACGTTATAAGTTGGTCCTGTATTAGTTTCATAATTTGCTCCACCGCCTAAATAGTTATAAATAGTGGTATTACTCGTATGCAATTGAGATCCATTAATTGCATCTTTTGACGTTGAACTAATCGTACCGTTCGCTACATTTGTAACTTTACTACCACCAGCATTAATACCAACTTGGTCTATCGTAACGCTGCCTACAGAAACCTTATCTGTAGTAACTGAACCAGAAGTGACTGTATCAAACTTCACATCCTTACTAGTTGCTACTTGATAGTTTGTACTTCCATCAGAATTTTTACTGCTTGATACAGTAATATTTTCACCAGCATTTACTGTTGTTTTAGCAGCTGATGCAGCTGCAGCTGCATTTTGAGCAACTTGTTGAAGTTGATCTTCTGTTGCAGCCTGTCCAGATACAATACTATTTGGATTCCAAGTAGTATTGGTTAAGCCATTAACAGTACCTACCTCGCCATTAACATTAACTTTTCCAGCGGAAATATTACCTTTTGATCCATCAATCAAAACGTTTCCTGCCTGAATTGTTCCTGTATTACCATCTATGGATACGGCATTATCACCTGAACCAATTCTGATTTGATCAGACAAACTCACCTTAATGTCATTACCTGAGTTGGTTACTAATACGCCATTATCAGAATTACCATTAATATTTACAGTTTGTCCTGGTTTGACTGTACTTGTTGCATTTGAACCTGAGTCAGTACTTACATTCCAACCTTGATTAGCATTAATTACCTGATTATTTACATGCTTAATAGCATCATCAACAGTATTTTGCCCAGTTCCACCAATGTTATTCCAAGTAATTTGGTTATTTACAAAGGTTGCATTACCACCAAATAGCTGGGTTACATTGTCCCCGATTGCATGAAGCTGACTACCATTGATTGCATCTTTAGAATCTGCAGTAATCAAGCCATCAGCAACATCTGTTACTTTTTTACCTCCAGCACTTATTCCATCTTTAGTTATGCTTGGACCATTTGAGATAACAATACCATCCGTAGAAATCGACGTATCGCCAACTGTAACTTTATCAAAATCAACTTCATCAGCTGTAGCCACCGTATATACTGTTTGACCATCAGCTCCTGTAGTTGAAGTTACTTTTATGTTTTTACCCTCTTCGACTTCTGTTCTAGATGCTGCTGCAGTTTGATCAACATAGGTTTTATTGGTGATGTGATCACCATCTGTAATCGGACCTGTGTAGTAACTTCCACCGTTATTTACAGTGAAGCTGTTACCCAACTGTGTAGTGCCCGTCGTTGTTAAATTCGTCGTGTTGACTGTATTGAAATTAACATCTGCTGCTGTACCTACTGTGATACTGCCATCTGCATTCGCAGATAATTCAACATTATCACCACTAACAAAGTTAACCTTATTGTCATTCTGATCTACAGTCTTAACATCTACACCATCAATCTGTGTCACCACACTTTGTAATGCCGTATCTGCCTTCACTAAACTGTCTTTGGTCGTTTGGCTTAGATCAACTGCATAGTCAGTGATGTTATTGGCATCTTTCGCACCAGCAACAACATTCAATGCACTTGAGCCTGCACTTACACTTGCTCCATCTGCATTAACTGTATAAATCGCCTGACCATTTGCACCTGTTGTAGATGTTACATTCGCTACATTCGTACCAGCCGCTACTTCTGTTCTAGATGCTGCTGCAGTTTGATCAACATAGGTTTTATTGGTGATGTGATCACCATCTGTAATCGGACCTGTGTAGTAACTTCCACCGTTATTTACAGTGAAGCTGTTACCCAACTGTGTAGTGCCCGTCGTTGTTAAATTCGTCGTGTTGACTGTATTGAAATTAACATCTGCTGCTGTACCTACTGTGATACTGCCATCTGCATTCGCAGATAATTCAACATTATCACCACTAACAAAGTTAACCTTATTGTCATTCTGATCTACAGTCTTAACATCTACACCATCAATCTGTGTCACCACACTTTGTAATGCCGTATCTGCCTTCACTAAACTGTCTTTGGTCGTTTGGCTTAGATCAACTGCATAGTCAGTGATGTTATTGGCATCTTTCGCACCAGCAACAACATTCAATGCACTTGAGCCTGCACTTACACTTGCTCCATCTGCATTAACTGTATAAATCGCCTGACCATTTGCACCTGTTGTAGATGTTACATTCGCTACATTCGTACCAGCCGCTACTTCTGTTCTAGATGCTGCTGCAGTTTGATCAACATAGGTTTTATTGGTGATGTGATCACCATCTGTAATCGGACCTGTGTAGTAACTTCCACCGTTATTTACAGTGAAGCTGTTACCCAACTGTGTAGTGCCCGTCGTTGTTAAATTCGTCGTGTTGACTGTATTGAAATTAACATCTGCTGCTGTACCTACTGTGATACTGCCATCTGCATTCGCAGATAATTCAACATTATCACCACTAACAAAGTTAACCTTATTGTCATTCTGATCTACAGTCTTAACATCTACACCATCAATCTGTGTCACCACACTTTGTAATGCCGTATCTGCCTTCACTAAACTGTCTTTGGTCGTTTGGCTTAGATCAACTGCATAGTCAGTGATGTTATTGGCATCTTTCGCACCAGCAACAACATTCAATGCACTTGAGCCTGCACTTACACTTGCTCCATCTGCATTAACTGTATAAATCGCCTGACCATTTGCACCTGTTGTAGATGTTACATTCGCTACATTCGTACCAGCCGCTACTTCTGTTCTAGATGCTGCTGCAGTTTGATCAACATAGGTTTTATTGGTGATGTGATCACCATCTGTAATCGGACCTGTGTAGTAACTTCCACCGTTATTTACAGTGAAGCTGTTACCCAACTGTGTAGTGCCCGTCGTTGTTAAATTCGTCGTGTTGACTGTATTGAAATTAACATCTGCTGCTGTACCTACTGTGATACTGCCATCTGCATTCGCAGATAATTCAACATTATCACCACTAACAAAGTTAACCTTATTGTCATTCTGATCTACAGTCTTAACATCTACACCATCAATCTGTGTCACCACACTTTGTAATGCCGTATCTGCCTTCACTAAACTGTCTTTGGTCGTTTGGCTTAGATCAACTGCATAGTCAGTGATGTTATTGGCATCTTTCGCACCAGCAACAACATTCAATGCACTTGAGCCTGCACTTACACTTGCTCCATCTGCATTAACTGTATAAATCGCCTGACCATTTGCACCTGTTGTAGATGTTACATTCGCTACATTCGTACCAGCCGCTACTTCTGTTCTAGATGCTGCTGCAGTTTGATCAACATAGGTTTTATTGGTGATGTGATCACCATCTGTAATCGGACCTGTGTAGTAACTTCCACCGTTATTTACAGTGAAGCTGTTACCCAACTGTGTAGTGCCCGTCGTTGTTAAATTCGTCGTGTTGACTGTATTGAAATTAACATCTGCTGCTGTACCTACTGTGATACTGCCATCTGCATTCGCAGATAATTCAACATTATCACCACTAACAAAGTTAACCTTATTGTCATTCTGATCTACAGTCTTAACATCTACACCATCAATCTGTGTCACCACACTTTGTAATGCCGTATCTGCCTTCACTAAACTGTCTTTGGTCGTTTGGCTTAGATCAACTGCATAGTCAGTGATGTTATTGGCATCTTTCGCACCAGCAACAACATTCAATGCACTTGAGCCTGCACTTACACTTGCTCCATCTGCATTAACTGTATAAATCGCCTGACCATTTGCACCTGTTGTAGATGTTACATTCGCTACATTCGTACCAGCCGCTACTTCTGTTCTAGATGCTGCTGCAGTTTGATCAACATAGGTTTTATTGGTGATGTGATCACCATCTGTAATCGGACCTGTGTAGTAACTTCCACCGTTATTTACAGTGAAGCTGTTACCCAACTGTGTAGTGCCCGTCGTTGTTAAATTCGTCGTGTTGACTGTATTGAAATTAACATCTGCTGCTGTACCTACTGTGATACTGCCATCTGCATTCGCAGATAATTCAACATTATCACCACTAACAAAGTTAACCTTATTGTCATTCTGATCTACAGTCTTAACATCTACACCATCAATCTGTGTCACCACACTTTGTAATGCCGTATCTGCCTTCACTAAACTGTCTTTGGTCGTTTGGCTTAGATCAACTGCATAGTCAGTGATGTTATTGGCATCTTTCGCACCAGCAACAACATTCAATGCACTTGAGCCTGCACTTACACTTGCTCCATCTGCATTAACTGTATAAATCGCCTGACCATTTGCACCTGTTGTAGATGTTACATTCGCTACATTCGTACCAGCCGCTACTTCTGTTCTAGATGCTGCTGCAGTTTGATCAACATAGGTTTTATTGGTGATGTGATCACCATCTGTAATCGGACCTGTGTAGTAACTTCCACCGTTATTTACAGTGAAGCTGTTACCCAACTGTGTAGTGCCCGTCGTTGTTAAATTCGTCGTGTTGACTGTATTGAAATTAACATCTGCTGCTGTACCTACTGTGATACTGCCATCTGCATTCGCAGATAATTCAACATTATCACCACTAACAAAGTTAACCTTATTGTCATTCTGATCTACAGTCTTAACATCTACACCATCAATCTGTGTCACCACACTTTGTAATGCCGTATCTGCCTTCACTAAACTGTCTTTGGTCGTTTGGCTTAGATCAACTGCATAGTCAGTGATGTTATTGGCATCTTTCGCACCAGCAACAACATTCAATGCACTTGAGCCTGCACTTACACTTGCTCCATCTGCATTAACTGTATAAATCGCCTGACCATTTGCACCTGTTGTAGATGTTACATTCGCTACATTCGTACCAGCCGCTACTTCTGTTCTAGATGCTGCTGCAGTTTGATCAACATAGGTTTTATTGGTGATGTGATCACCATCTGTAATCGGACCTGTGTAGTAACTTCCACCGTTATTTACAGTGAAGCTGTTACCCAACTGTGTAGTGCCCGTCGTTGTTAAATTCGTCGTGTTGACTGTATTGAAATTAACATCTGCTGCTGTACCTACTGTGATACTGCCATCTGCATTCGCAGATAATTCAACATTATCACCACTAACAAAGTTAACCTTATTGTCATTCTGATCTACAGTCTTAACATCTACACCATCAATCTGTGTCACCACACTTTGTAATGCCGTATCTGCCTTCACTAAACTGTCTTTGGTCGTTTGGCTTAGATCAACTGCATAGTCAGTGATGTTATTGGCATCTTTCGCACCAGCAACAACATTCAATGCACTTGAGCCTGCACTTACACTTGCTCCATCTGCATTAACTGTATAAATCGCCTGACCATTTGCACCTGTTGTAGATGTTACATTCGCTACATTCGTACCAGCCGCTACTTCTTCTTGAGAGGCTAAAATTGCATCATGAACAGTATTTTGACCGGTATTCCCAATATTAGTCACAGCAATAGAACCATTCGGATTTAGAGTAGCATTGCCCCCAAGTGCTGTTTCAAAACTATTACCAAGATTACCTAAAACGGAATTTGTTGCATGTAATTGGCTACCATTAATTGCATCTGTACTAAGAGCTGAAATCTCACCAGAACCTACATTTTTAATTTGGCGCTCTCTACCTACTGCTCCAATTGATACCTGCATACCAACATCTGAAACTTGCCCCGCAAAATCACCGTATGTAAGTCCATTTAACGTTGCTGACGCTTGTTGAGTAGCGTCAGTGTTGGTATCTGAAAGTGCACCCAATGCGACAGAATTATCCTTATTTGCTAAAGCAGCACCTAAAGCCACAGATAAAGTACCAGTGGCACGAGATAAACTACCCAGAGCTGTTGAAAAACCACCTGATGCTAAAGATGAATTACCAGCAGCAATAGAACTAGTACCAGAAGCTGTAGAAAATGTACCCAATGCCGAAGCATTTTGACCTGATGAGTTAGCCCCTACACCTAATGCTGTACTTTGTAGATTTGATGCTGTCGCAGACCAACCTAATGCAGTTGCGCCTAAACCAGTAGCTTTAGTTAAATGGCCTATAGAGATCGATTGCTCAGCTGTAGCTTCCGAGTTAGTACCTATAGAAACAGCACGAGTTCCAGACGTAGTATTGTTTCTACCGATGGCAACACCACCTTCCTCGCTCACAATATTATAATTTCCTAATACTGCAGCATTTAGTGATGTAGCCGTATTTTCATTACCAACAACAATTGCATTATCATTACTAACCGTATTTGTATTTCCAATAACGCGAGCACCAACAATTTCTCCATTAATAATATTATTATTACCAAATACCCCGCTATCATGAGCATCAATCGTTCCATTATTATTACCTATACTGTAAGTACCAGTTCCTGTAATAGTTGTTGGATCACCAATAGCGCCAGAACCTTGTCCAGTTACAATATTTCCTGTACCAATACTAATTGTATCTTTGGCATTAGCTTGGGCCCCAGAACCTATAGCTATACCATTCTCACCCGAAGCGATCGATTCTGTACCAACTGCAATTGTTGATGTATTGGTTGCTTTTGAGCTTGCTCCTAAAGCAACCGAATGCCAACCAGAAGCAATTGTACTTGTAGTAGAAGCATCATTCCCTCTACCTGCACCAACAGCCAAAGATTCAAATCCACTTGCAACCGCATGACTTCCAACAGCTGTAGCACCACCTGCATTAGCAACTGTTTGCCTAGCTCCTATGGCAGTACTATTAAAACCTGATGATTGAGACCTTCTGCCAATAGAAATCGAACTATTACCTACAGCCTGCGCATATCCACCAATAGCTATTCCAAAATTTTGAGAAACTCCAGTTGCGGCATTATGTCCAATAGCAATAGATCCAGCCGTATCAGTTTTTGCATTCGTACCAATTGCAATCTGTGAGCCCCCATTTAGTGGAATACCATCAGGTGTAACTGAAGCAATATTGCCTGTCTGTGCCCCAGTTCCAAAACTAATATTGTTTACACCACGTGCTGTAGTGGCTGAACCAATAGCGATTGCATTATTTACTTGAGAATTCGCATTAGCTCCTATTGCTATTGCATTAGCTTGACAAGCTTGTGCAGATTGACCAATACCAATTTTATTATTTGTATCGGCACACACATCCGCACCAGCGACTGAATATGCATTTGCGTTAGCTGAGAAAACAACAAGTCCACTTGTTATCAATGTACACACTGATGAATTTAATTTTGAAGTTCTTTTTCCTGAAGATTTTGCTAACTCTGAAACAGCAATCCAAGTCCCTAATGAACTATTCCATAACAACCTATAAATATGATTCATAATCGTCTCTTCCTGTAAAAAATATGAGACTTAGATCACGCAATCAAAAATTTAAGTGATGTTAAGTCCTTTTTTTATTTTAATGAACGCATTCACTAAAAACAATATTATTTTAATGAACGCATTCACTAAAAAAAATTGTTTTTAAAAACCGCGTTAATTTTATTAAATATTTTTTACAAATACATATGTAACATAATGTAAAAATATTTTTTATATGCCTAAATTTTTTAAAAATATCTTGATTGATTGATGAAAATGTGTAGCATACAATAAAATAAACACGTTTATTAAATTAAGGAATCTGAAAAATGGAGAAAAATCAGCAAGTATGGGATGCTCTTGTTGTAGGGGCAGGCTTAGCTGGCTTAAAGGCTGCAACTGAACTGAAAAAAAATGGTAAGAAGGTTTTACTATTAGAAGCAAGAGACAGAGTTGGAGGACGTTCCATGCCTGGAGAGATTTGCAGTCAGGCGATTGACTTAGGTGGTCAATGGGTAGGACCTCAGCAAAAACTATTATTAGAGGAGGCTAAAAAACTCGGTATTGAAACATATCCTCAATACACAAAAGGAAAAAGTCTACTTAGTTATAAAAAAAGTTTAACCACATACAAATCAGATATTCCCAAGCTTCCTATCTTGACATTAATAGAGCTATTAATAATAAATTTGAAATGGAATCTAGATATGCGCTATCTGAATAAGGAGAATAAAAAATCACTAAAATATATAGAGCAACTAGATTCTCTATCAGTTGAAAACTGGATAGAAAAACATGTTTACACCAATGCCGCTGGTGAATTTATTAGAACAGCTACGCGTGCTTTTTTTTGCTGTGAAAGTTCAGAAATTTCATATTTATTTTTTTTAGATTGCCTTAAAAAAGCTCATGGTTTTTTTAAAATGATTGGGGTCAAAGGAGGTGCTCAACAAGATAAATTTCGAGGAGGAGCATGGAGAATTGCCAAAATCATGTCCGATAATCTAGGCAATAATATTCTATTAAATGAGCCTGTATTAAGTGTTATTCAAGATCACTCTTATGTTAGAGTTACCACCGACAATAATCAATACACAGCAAAGCATATTATTATTGCTACCCCTCCTCCATTGATTCTTGACATAAACTTTCAACCTAAACTCCCCGATAAAAAGATACAACTTTTAAAAAAAATGAAAATGGGGTCAGTTATAAAAGTCCATTTTGCATACAAAACACCATTTTGGCGTTCCCAAGGTATGAATGGTTCTGCTGCAAGTACAGATCACTGTTTAAGTGTTGTATTTGATCAATCACCAGATGATGAAAGTTTCGGAATATTGGTTGGCTTAGTTGAGGGAGATCATGCAATTGAATTAAGTTTATTAGATGAAGAAACGCGTAAGAAAATATTAATTAATGATCTTATATATTATTTTGGAGAATGTGCAGATGATCCAATTGAATATATTGAACAAGATTGGATAAAAGAGAAATGGTCACAAGGTGGATACGCTGCATATACCCCACCAAATACGCTAAGTAAATTTGGAGAGGAAATTCGAAATCCAACAGGACGAATACATTGGGCTGGTACAGAAACTGCTACGGAATGGATGGGATACTTAGATGGAGCAATACAATCTGGTATTCGTGCAGCTAAAGAGATTATAGATAGTACTCAATAGTTCTATTCATTATATTCTCAAATAAATTATTCAAGGATGATATTTAGTCTGTTAACAATTAAAGTTTAAAAGACTAATTATGAATCAGAATAAATTTTATAAATATTACAAGATATCTCATGCTTAAATTATAAAGCAATATCTTGATAGTATAGGATGAACTGTAAATATGTTAAATCAAATGCTTTACAATGGTCAATATGTATCAGGTTTAGGTAGTGAAATCGATGTAGTAAATCCTGCAACCTTAGATACGATTACCACTTTTAAGTCAGCAACCCCAAAACAATTAGATGATACAGTCAAAGCTAGTTTTGATTCATTTAATCTATGGAAAAATATTAGTGATGTAGAATTAAAATTCATTCTAGCGCGAATTGGACAAGATATTAAAGCTGCTAGAGATGAAATTGCCGAACTAATTACTTTAGAGCAAGGCAAACCGTTAGAGCTTGCTAAGTTAGAAGTTGATATGGGAATTTATTGGCTAGAAGTTACCAATAGTTTTGAAATTCCTATAAAGGAAAATAAAGACTCTCTAGGAAAAAAAATAAAAGTTTATCACCATCCAATTGGTGTGGTTGCATCTATTACCCCTTGGAATTGGCCATTCATGATAGCTATTTGGCACATTATACCAGCTTTGAAAGCCAAAAACTGTGTTATTAATAAACCATCTGAGTACACCCCTTTAAGTACTATTCGACTGATCGACATTATTAACAAATATATTCCTAAAGGAGTGTGTAATATTGTTCTTGGTGATGGCGAAATAGGTTCAAATTTAAGTAATCATCCACTAATTGAAAAAGTAATATTTACTGGTTCAACACCTACTGGACAAAAAATATTGGCATCATCTGTAGAACAATTCCGTCAAGTTACTCTAGAACTTGGTGGAAATGACGTAGCAATAGTATTAGAAGATGTAGATATTGATAAAATTGCTCCAAAGATATTTGCTAGTGCTTTTTTTAATTCTGGTCAAACATGTGCGTGTATTAAGCGGCTTTATGTCCATGATCAGGTATATGAAGGTTTAGTAAAAAAATTAGTTGAAATTGCTGATAGCCAAATCATTGGTAATGGTTTTGATAAAATGACCACTTTAGGACCCGTACAAAATATAAAGCAATACCAAAAACTCAAAATACTCATCGAAAAAGCAATAAAAAATGGTGCTCATATAGAAAATACAAGAAAATTAATACTTCCTGATACGGGTTATTTCTTGCCACCACTTATTTTGACAAATGTTTTAGAAAGTAGTGAGATTTTTACTACAGAACAATTTGGCCCAGTATTACCAATTGTTAAGTTTAGCTCTATAGAAGATGTAATAAATAATTCAAATCACTCTTCTTACGCTTTAGGTGGATCTATTTGGACAGAAGACATTAATAAAGCAGAGAAAATTGCAAATCAAATGCAATCTGGAACAGTTTGGATCAACAGCCATTCAGATGTATCTCCATATGCTGAATTTGGTGGTTGGAAAATGTCAGGCATAGGAAGTACATTTGGTTTAGATGGTTTATTGCAATTTACAAAGAGACAAAGCATACACCTATCCGAATAAACATAGTTAAAAGTAGAAGCAAATATATAAATCATTTATCCAAGCCCATAATACCTTGCATATTAATTATGGGCTTGAAAATAATTTATTATTAAATTAAATGAATCATTACAAAAGACCAACTTTTTTTGTAATTTAAAGAATAAATAAATTCGTAAACATTTATTCTACATTTAATTAATAAAATAGGAATTATTATGAACTATCAAAAATGGACATTATTTGTAGACAACTTCATATCTTCACTGATGGATACAATTATTATTGATGCTTACTTCGCCTATCGAATTAACAGTAATCTTAAAACCTTTGACCATTATTTCAAAAATATCAACAAAAATACAATCGAATATTATTTAAAAAAAATGCAGCAACACGACCCCCTATTTATAGGTAAAAGCATTCCTAGTGAAGATGACATACTAGTATTATCTAAACAACCAATTCCCCTACAGTATGAAAACTTTATGCAAAAAAACAACATAGGTGATAATATAGAACTATATTTCAAATTCAATAAAATTCCAGTTTTAGGTATTAGTTTAATTAGAAACAAAAAAAATGGCTGTTTTACCAATGAAGAATTTATTTTCCTTAAATGCTATCAAAACTTTACAAACAAATATTTACAAGAAGAACTAATAAACAACAAAGTAAAATTTCCCTTTCAAAAATACAAAATTACAAAAAAAGAAGAAGAAATAATAAGACTTATTTGCATGGGAAAAAACAATGAACAAATATCAAAAATACTATTTATAAGCATTTCAACTGTAAAAACACACATACAACATATTTTCCAAAAAATTCAAGTTAACAACAAACATCAACTTGTTAGTAGACTACACGGGAATTCTTAATAATTTTTATATATCCAAAAAAAATCATCCTTAAGGATGATTTTTTTTATCATATTTTTATCTAACTTAACATTGTTATCAACTAAAAGATTTATATAGTCACAAATAGGGAATAGATCCATGAAATTAGATTCAAATGCACCAAAAACCAAAAAGAATATTACAATAAAAACTTTACTTTTTGCGATGATTCCATTTTTTATTCCTACTAAATCTACTGCTCATGACCAAGAAGCAAAAATGCTTCCTTTAAATGATATTATGAATTCTGTTGGAGCAAAGGTTGAACATGACTCATATTCAAATTTATATGTTATTACTAAAAACTCAACATATGTAAAAATCAAGCCAAATTCTAAAACAATTTATGTTAATGGCAAGCCACTTGAAATTGAAATCCCAGTAATTGAAAAGCAGAATCAGGCATATGCCTTTGAAGGTCTAGCTAATGAAATTTTTCAATCTGGTTTAGATCAGACATTTAAAACTGAAACCATTCCACATCCACTGAATAGCTTATCTATAGATGAAATTAAATTAGCAAAATCTATTATCGGCCAGGATTCCCGTGCCCCAAAAGAATTACGCTTCAGTCAATTATCTTTGAAAGACCCAGAAAAAAAGGAAGTTTGGGATAGTGTATTAAATCAAAAAGCTTTTAATTACGATCGTCAGGCTGATTTTATATTATTACAAAATAATACTGTTATTGAAGGAGTGGTAGATTTAAAAGCGAAGAAAATCAAACAATGGAATATTCTTAAAGACACTCATGGTATGGTGCTATTAGATGATTTTGAGCTAGTACAAAAGGTAATCAAGGAAAGTCCAGAGTATGCTAAAGCGCTTAAAAAGCGAGGAATCAATGATGTAAGC
Source organism: Acinetobacter sp. C26M (assembly GCF_023702675.1). Classification (NCBI taxonomy): domain Bacteria; kingdom Pseudomonadati; phylum Pseudomonadota; class Gammaproteobacteria; order Moraxellales; family Moraxellaceae; genus Acinetobacter; species Acinetobacter sp. C26M. The sequence continues at coordinate 1,032,050 of NZ_CP098478.1, read as the reverse complement.
AAAGTTGTAGCTACCCCATTAACTGTTGGTTATTTTGGTGGGGAGGATGGTTTGAACAAAGAGTTTAATATTTTGAAAATAGTTAGTTATCTTGATATAGGTGATGGTAACTACTGGGCACACCCTATTGAGAATCTAGTTGCAATCGTTGATTTAGATAAAAAGAAAATTATTAAAATTGAAGATGGAGAAATTATCCCTGTTCCTATGCTTGCTCGTCCATATGATGGACGTAATAAAAATGTTCAGTCTGCAAAACCATTACGTATTACAGAACCTGAGGGTAAAAACTTTACTGTTACTGGTCAATACGTTCATTGGGGAAATTGGTGTTTTCATGTTTCTTTAGATTCTCGTGTGGGTATCAAATTGTCGACTATGACTTATAAAGATAATGGTATTAAACGTAAAGTCATGTATGAAGGCAACCTTGGTGGAATGGTTGTACCATACGGTGATCCTGATTTAGGTTGGTATTTTAAATCTTATGTTGATTCTGGTGATTACGGAATGGGAACTCTTACTTCACCGTTAAACCGCGGTACTGATGTGCCAGAAAATGCAGTACTCTTCGATTCCGTTATTGCTGATTATAAAGGAGATCCTATTACTATCCCTAACGCCTTTGCAATTTTTGAGCGTTACGCCAACCCCGAATATAAACATCAAGAAATGGGACAGCCTAATGTAAGTGTTGCTCGTCGTGAATTGGTAGTACGTTGGATAAGTACGATTGGTAATTACGATTATATTTTTGATTGGGTCTTATCACAAAATGGTACGATTGGTATTAATTCAGGGGCAACTGGAATTGAGGCTGTGAAAGGTGTCAAATCAAAAACCATGCATGACAGTACAGCAAACAATGACACTAAGTATGGAACTTTAATCGACCATAATATTGTTGGAACAACTCATCAGCATATTTACAATTTCCGTTTAGATATGGATATTGATGGTTTAGAAAATACTTTAACTCATATGAATCCATTTGTTATGAAACATCAAAATAGTATACGCAAAAGTTCAATGCAAATTGAGACTTCTACTATTAGCAATGAAAAAAATGCAAGTGAACGTTTCGATCCTAGCACTATACGTTTAATAAGCAATTATAAGAAAGAAAATGCAATGGGTAATCCTGTTTCATACCAAATTATTCCTTTTGCTGGCGGCACACATCCCATAGCGAAGGGCGCTAATTTTTCTACAGATGAATGGTTATTTAAACGCATGAACTTCATGGATAAACAAATTTGGGTAACGAAATATAATCCAAATGAAAAATATCCCGACGGTAAATATCCAAATCGATCAACTCATGATACGGGTCTTGCACAGTTCATTAACGATGATGATAACATTAATAATAAAGATATCGTTGTATGGATGACAACAGGTACTACTCACGTTGCACGATCTGAAGAATGGCCAATTATGCCTACTGAATGGGTTAATGTGTTGTTGAAACCATGGAACTTTTTTAATGAAACTCCGAGTCTAAAACCAAATGAGTCTAATGACCAGCATCAACAGCATTGATTTATAAACAGGTAACCCACCTATGAATGGGCTTATTGAAAGGCATTAATTGATGCCTTTCAAGTTAGTTTATATTTGGCTTTTTTAAGCAAACATTCGTAAAACTTTTTCTAGACCTCGTTGCTTTAGACTAGCACCAGTACTAAACTATGCTGAATCAAGTCGGTGATCAGTGCTTGATGTTCGTAGTCGGTAAACACGATGCGCCGAATAATGAAAATAATCGTGTTAATCCCATCTCTTCCTCTCATCAATACATATGCATGCCAGTCCGTATCTAGATATGGCTTCACTGAGGTAATGAGTAAGTGAAATTGTTTTAATTAAAATCAGAATAAAATCAATGAAGTTGTGTTTATAAAGCCTAGATGTGACTTAGCTAGGGTTTATCCCAAGTTCATTATGAATATTGATCGTCATAAAGATTTCAATGAAATTAGCGCAAGCTATGTCCTTCGATAACACACAAACGAATAGTGAGAAGAAAAATAGAAATAGTACGCATGGCGTACTCCTTGGAATTAAGAAGAACTATCACTGTCAATCGATGGTAGCAAAACGAAAGAGGGTTGAGAGACTGGTAATGTAGGCCAGCAAACAAAGGATTATCAGCGATATAGAGGATGTCAATCTTTAAAATTTAATTGAATAAAATACAAACTCACTACATCTTATATTAAACCTATCTTGTTACTTAAAATATAAAATTGCTAAAGTCAGATCTTTCAAAATTTTAGAAGAATAAAATAAGTGTAAAATTAGAACAAACACCAAGGCGATACTTGGTATTTGTTAGCAATTTAGAAGACTCTTATAAATAGTTTTTTGTCAGGATAGAAGTGAAGAATACCTCAAATACATCCGGGTTTTAATCATCATGTACATGCAGTTCTTTATCTTCCACGCCTTGATCCATCACTTGTACGATACCTTGCCCATTCTTTATCTCAGCCGTATAGTTTCCTTTATCACTATAAATTTGAATAATCGTATATTGATCTTTTTGACTTTGAGTAATCGTAAAATAGTTTCGTTCTGGTATACCCTGTTCAAACTCCCCACGCCAACGTAAGATATCATCATCTACTTTTTCAATTTCAACAATTTTCCCACTACGATTGAGTCCATACTCAAGCATTTGGAACTTAACAAGATCACCTATGTTTTTGGTTTCAATAATATTTTGATTATAGTGAATCGCCATTCCTTTATTGCTCTTGGAGAGTGGTAAGGCTTCACTATTTTTCAAATCGTTGTCTTGTATTTCATGGAACAAGACTGTTTCTTTCTTTGCACTTTCAAACTCCTGTTTTGAAATATTTAAATTTTTTCGCGGAAGGTTAGATGTAGATTGACCTGAAGAACTGAAACTATTCGATTTTTGAGTTGAGCCATTCTGTGTAGATGCTCCAGCTTGATCTGGCTTAAAAAAAACAAATAAACCCACAGTCACGATAAACGTGACTGCAAGTAAAGTTAAAATTTTATAATGCTTCATACGTTTGCAAAGAACTTAATTGTATTGTGAGATTTGGATAACGTTAGCATTAATGACACTAACACCATCTTTCTTACCTTCTTCACCTAAACGTACACCATATTTAGGGTTATAAAGATATGGGCTCGAATAAAAGTTTAAGTTATTTCCCCCCAAAGCCGTGCTTCCCAATGGATGAGAAAAACCTGAACCGATATTGGTTGAATCGCCATGATATAAACCTAAGTTATGACCGACTTCATGACGCATTGCTGCAACTGAACATCCAGCAATATCATTAGCACCGATCATGTTATATGAACTCGCATTGATCCAAGCCCAACCACAACCTCCTGCACCAGGCTCATTCCCTTGGTAATAAACACCATCTGCTAATACACGTTTACGCTCTGCTTGAACTGTTGTATCTGAACGTCCAACATTTATCGCATCAAGTAAAGTTGAAGCAGGAATTTTATATATCAAATATCCTGCCTGTCTTAAATAAAATTTAGCTGATGAATTTTCAGCAGTTAAATTAGTTAAATTCAATCCTTCAATCATACGAAGTTTTGATGCACTTTCACCCAAAATCGAAGAAACTTCTGGACTATTGACTAGCAACATATCGATGGTATAGCTATCAGTTACCCAACCTTGAGCGGTGAAAATAAATCGACGATTTTCACCTGTTTTAATTGTTGTAGATAAGCCGTTGGCAGATGTAATAAAAGTATCTGTGCCGGCTGTGGATGACAAAATAACCTTATCACCAACCTGTGCAGTTGTCGGCAAATTGATGCTTTGTTTCCAATTAGCATCAGAAATATTCACTTTGAGCGTCGGCTGAGTCATATTTGGTAAAGTTGACGCAATAGCACTATTTGAACTAATTGTTTTTGTTGGAGCAGACATCAAAACCCAATGAGCCTTATCTGTTACATACATAAACTCATATTGGTCACCTGTTTTAAGACTCAATGTAGCGCTACTATTGGTATTCGTATTATTAATTTTTGCTGCCCAAGTTGCTGTCGATTTAATGATGATACGATCTCGATCATTTGCTGTAGCTGGCAGAGTGAAATTTGAAACCCAATTTGCATCTGCAAAATTAACTTCAGTTACTGGTGTCGTTACAGCATTTAAACTCGTTCCAATATCCTTAACATTAATTTTCAAAGGTTTAATAAACTCAGGAACCCATTTCTGTAAAGCAGCATTATATTTGAGCCAGTATTCACTGCCATTATTTAGATTATAACTACTCGCAAAAAGTAAATTATCTTTCAAAATTTCAGAAGCATAAGCAGCAGTCGAAACAATTTGGATCAAAGCCCCATCCATTACATTCGTTGGCAGAACAATTGTTTTTGCCCACTTTCCATCAGCAAGTGAAACCTGCTGTAATTTAACATTACTCAATGCGATTTTTTCAACTTGCGAATTATTACTTGGGCTTACAGTAGCAAGTTGAACAACCCATTTCTTCGATGAGGCATTGTAGACAAATTGAAAAGTGTCTCCACTTTGTATTTCAAGCACTTCAATAGGTAAATTTGTGTTTGAAGTATCTAAATAGCTCTTATAGCCCGCAGTTGATTGAATGGTTACCTTGTCTAAGTTATTCGCATTATTTGGTAAATAAATATTCTTTACCCAGTTGCCATTTGCTAAAACAAATTTTAGATCAGCATAACCAGTTGGTATATTGCCACTATTCGTGTTCTGATTTGGGGATAAAGTAGTAGAAGCATAAACTGCTGATGCAGTTACTAGCCCAGCGATGCAAATCACTCTAAGACTTAAATTCATTTATTTTTCCTATTTTGTGTTTTTTTTACACATACACAATACCAAAAAGTGCAATCCAGCTCAACTTTGAATTTTTAAAAATAAAATTAATAATCAATATCTTATTTAAATCACAGTTTAATAAAAATCTGATTATCCATTCAAAACAAATAACTAGTTATCTAAAAAGGTTTTACAAAATTTATTAAACTTGTCGCCGATTTGGATTTATTCTCAAAATGAGTATTAGGCTACAAAAATGTCCCAGCAGCGTTGCGAGTTTTACTGAAATTTATATTTGGTATTTCAGAATTTACATCTGTGCCCTTTTGCCATCGAGAGAAAGTTAAGAAAAATGATAAAAGTCTTTAGGTACTGTACTGTAATTAACCAACCGTGCTGTCAAAATACTAATAGAATTAAAACACTAACTCAAAAGCAAAAAACTGATTCATTAGATTCATGTAAATTCATATATGGCCTTCCATAAAGCTATATCTATTTGATGACAGAATGCATCTATTAGAGTGATAAGCAATAGACCTTATTAATTTAGATATTTCAAGTCTATGATTTAATTAAACTATTTATACATTAACTATAATAGTCTTTGTTATTATTTTGGTGGAGGTGGCGGCAGCTTAATCCACCATTTTAATAACTAATTTTTAAGTATTTTACATATGAAATGTTACCCCAACTAACCCACTAGTAAAGATACAAAACTATAAACGCTGAATAGTCTGACCAATTAAATTCCCAATAAATAACGAATGTTTTCCTTCAAGACTTTCATCCAAATCAAAAGGGATCACCCTTAACATAGAGTTACCATGTTTAAATTTCATGATTGGCAATGCTTGATCGAACTTACTCTTACGTGCCGGATAAACCATCACAATTTCATGTTCAAGACCTAAGTAATAAGCACTGTAAGCGAACATTTGCTGCACATCGCTATCTTTAATCCCAAATTTAGCTTTAGTGTCTACTTGATCAAGTAACTTCCATTTGGTATCTAGAACTTTAATGTCATGACCTGATTTATGTTGCATGTAAATATCAGGTTTCAACTTAAACATTGATCGTCCATTTTGCTCACACATATAACGATCTTGTTTTTGCAATGAGACATTCCACTCAGGCAATAATATTTGGATTTTACGACCTACATACACCTCGAATAGGCTTTCCATAGGGAATAAAAAACTCATTCCTCGTGCCACACCATGCGTAGAAACTGGCATATATTCGCCGAGAATAATCTCAGCCCAAGGTTTAATATCTTCATACAGAGCAAGCAATCGACTGGACTGCCATTGTCTAAAATCATGTTGAATATTTTGGCTTTTTGGAATCTCATCCGTCATTAAACGTAGCTCTTGTGCCAACCTCCAATTCGCTGCATCTTTAGTTTTTTTGCAGACTATCTCTAATGCACTACGAATCAATCTATTTTCAGCTCGATTCACCTCATAGATATCATGTTCAATAGGTAAAATGTGCCGCCGTGATGGCGGTTGACGCATATATTTAGCATGCTGCAATTGCCCACGTAAGAATTTTTGGTCTTCTTGCACGCGGTTATAATCAAATCTTAAACCACGCTGTATTAAACTCTTAAAACATTTAAGAAATTGTTTCATAATCCACTCGTGTAGAGGCTGGACATACTTATTTAAGGATGCCTCACCTGCTTCACGATAATTTAGATCTAAAGTACTGCGGAGCATTGCCTGTAGAAGCATTCTTTCTTTTTTAATAATGTTTTCTATTTTTTGCTCTTCATCAACGACAAGATGCTTCGGTAAAATCTCAATGCGTGTTCCACATTCTGTTTCAATAATACCAACGTATTGATCTAACTTAATCCGCCTACGGCCAGCCAACTCAAAGACTTTAGCACCTTGCTTGGAGAAGGTTGCTGATAGATCACAAATCGTATCAAAGGCGCTTTGACTAATATAAGCACTATCGAGGCTATTCTTTGGATGATTCGCATACTCAACACACAAATATGCATATTCTCGAACTGTGATGTCTTTCATTAGGAAGCATCCTGCATTCCTAAAATTGATCTATAATTCTCTATCTTGTCAAAGGCATCATGTTTGATTTTCCAAACCTCTTTTTGATTAAGATAACCTAACTCTTCCACCACATCAGCTGGAAATAATGCAGAAATTCTTATGTTACTTTCTTTAACTAACATCCCATTTCGATTAAGTACTAAATCGATTTTTCCCCAATCGTCAAAGAAATACTCCTGAAGTTGCGGAATGATTTTTTGTCTAAAAATATTTGCTAAGTGCTTAAGTGTTGGTTTTTCTTTTAAAGTCATGAAGTTGGCATGACCAAGACAATGATCACGATCCAAAAGCACTTCTATACGCTGATTAAGAATCTCCAATAATTTATCGATTTTCAAATCTTCTACTTTGATATCTTTTAATAACTCAGAATTTGGAGGCATTTCTACAAAGGTAAAACGACGTCGCAAAGCGATGTCTAAGCCAGTTAAAGATCGGTCTGATGAGTTCATTGTGCCAATGATATAAAGATTTTTAGGCACACTAAATTCTTTTTTAGAATAAGGAAGTTTAATACTGAGGGACTCTTCGGCTCCATCACGTTTCGAATCCTCAATTAAAGTAATAAGCTCTCCAAAGATACGAGAAATATTTCCTCGGTTGATTTCATCAATAATGAGTACATAAGGATCTGGATCACTTTGGTCGTTACTTAATAGATAACCTTCCTTATTCAATGCTTCTAATAAATCGTTCCATGTAAAACGCCATAGGCGATACATCGTTTTTAAAGTAAGTCCAACACCACCATTGAGATCACGAATATTGAAAGCTAAGTCTTTTAAAATCCAGTTCACATTTCGGCAGTGGAGATAGTCCTCTCTAACTTGACTTAGATGCTCTGCATCAAAGAAATAATCACCTGTAATAACACCTACAGCACAAATTTCACTTGTGCTTTTTAGGCAAACAATAACATCTCCAATCTCAACCCCACTTGTAAATTGCTCTAAAGTATGGTGATCTGTTGCACTGAATTGTGTGTATCCGTCGCTATATTTAGTTTCTTCGATTGTCAAATCACCCGTTTGTCCCCAACCAACTCGAATTTGATTATTGTCAAAACAATATTGTCGAGTTGATAGATCTCCAATTGAAAGTTTCCATACAGCTGCATCAGAACGCACACCTAAGTCTTTCATGACTTTTTTATTTTCTCTAGCTCGATCACAGATGACTTTAAAAATACCTGGTTGTACGCTGTAATTGATATTGCCATTTTCAGTTTCAGCACGAATGCCTTCTACGAAATCCTCATAACTAAAACTTTGGTGAAAGGTTACAAATTCTATACGGCCTTCCGATTTTCGTTTTTCAAAAAGATCTTTTAAATCCTTTCTATAACCTGCTTTTTCATCAGTATTAATTTCATCAATTTCTTTATTTTCTAAAATAGCCAAAGCATGGTTTATCGTATGGTAAGTTTTTCCTGTACCTGCTGCACCAAACAGAATACGGTTTAACTCATGATCGTTCTTCTTCATCTCTTGCAGCCCTTCAATAACCTTACTTTTTTTTGCTAATTTTTTACCCACTTCCTCAGCTCTTACTTCTAAAATTCGCTGGTATAATTGTTCCACATAATCAAAATACTCATTCCCATTTCTATTAGATTCCAACTGCTCATAAGCAGTCATATAAGTAAATGAAGAGGAATTCACAATGCTCTTGTAACCTAACCGCTTTAAGTCTTCCTTGCTAAAAATAGGATAGACTTTTGGCTGATTAAAGTTCTGATAGACAAACGCTACTTTCCATTTTAAAGACTCATTTAGTTCAACTTCTTCTATACCCTGAAAATCGCCTTCTCGAGCTAAATGGGCGATATCATTTACTCTTCTTTTAACAGTTTCAAAAGCATCGTCAAAAGTATTTCCAAATACTTTTTCCCATGCTTGTTTATTTTCATATTGATAAATTGCATGTTCCCGACTTTCTTTTTTTTCTTCTAACGGACGCCATACATGAAAGTTGTTACCATATGTAGCTCCCATACTGACATCAAACAAATCAATCCAGCGAGCAAAACTGTCATACTGTTTTAATTGATAATAATCTTTAAATTTTAAAGTAGAAATAGTCTGTAAAGGCCAAATGGATAAAAATTGCTGCACTCGTTCTTTCAAACTTCCTGATTCTTCAAGGTCATACCAGTCACAAAGTAGTTCTAAAAGCTCTTCATTTAGATTTTTTATAAGTACAGCTGGACTTACGATTCCAAGATGATCACCATACGTATCTAAATGTTGGTTACGCTTTTCAGCTATTCCATAAATCCGATCAATATTGCTAAAAAAATCAATTTGGGGCATAGACTCTACAAAAACCTTAGCGCTCTGTAGGTTAGGATCTAAAGCCATTTCACGATTTTGGCTATTTTTAAAAATCTGTATATGTGTCGAACCACTTGGTTTCCCATACCTATTTTTCAAATATCGAATGGCTTGTGTCGCAGAATATTTTTTTCCATTTTGAAGCCACGCCTCAAAGGAAATGTTAGCAAAAGGCTGTGTGTATGCTTGTCTAATCTTACTGAGACATGCCTGATATTCTTGCCATGCGACACTGTAGGTCTTTTTATTTTTTAGTTTATAAGCTTGAGGAAAAGTTATATCAGATAAGTACGGGACCGTTTGCCCATCAATTGGAAGATATAAATCAGGAGCATACCAAAACAAACCTTGCGTAAGCTTTGAAAAACCAACGGAATGTATAGAAAGAATATCTTGGAACAGCTGTGGTGTAATGTTAGATGGATCATCTATACTTTCAAATAGATCCCATAGCAAGTTCACATCATCTGCTTTACGTTGATATTTATAAGGGAAAAATAAAGCAGCCGTTCCCTGAGATGTTGGTACCCCTGAAAAATTCTCAATATTGATATTTAAAAAATCTTGACCTAGAATTTTATTCACAAATTCTGTACGACGATAAACGTTTGGATGTTTATTAATTAAAGATAAGAATGAAAAAGGATCCATTTGTTCTAATGGCACTTTGGTTTTTTCAGAAGATTCATCATCTGGGACATCAATACCAGCGTCTTTAAGAATAGTGATCAATCCTTTTTGATCATGGCGATAACCAATTACCAACTCCTTAATTTTGCTAAAAGCTTTAATCCAATCATAGTTTTGTTGATGTGCCACACGACCCTCTTGGTATACAAACCTAATTTATTAAAATACATAAACTTAGATATTATTCTATCTAATTTCGTTTATTTTAAAAGACATATTGTAGGAGACTCAACTCACTTTTATCTTCATCTATAAATTTCATTACTTGCATATGATTATCATCTATCCAACAAAGAAACATTCATCCCCGAAAGTACGCCACTTTGTTGAGTAGTTAACCAATACACTTGATGCGCATCGAGGTCTTAGATTAACACCTAAGGAATTAGCCCAATTAATGTGATAAAGGGTTCTTAGTTTCTAAGCAACATCTTAAAGTCACTTGCCATGGCGACATAAAAGTTAGCAACGAAGCTGTACTGCCAAAGTACTTATACCGTGAATCTAAAGGTGTACGTATTGGATTCATCTAAATTTACATTTAGTCATCTATAGGGGTTATACAATCTCTCTTACTGTATCAATCAGAGGTTGAGCAATAAAGCTTTTTAATTTAGATACTGCATCCTGCTTTGTTGTAACTCTATGATTTAATTAAACACTTTTTACCGCACGGAATAATCTTGGAAAATATTTTGGTGGAAGGTAGCGTCAGTTGAATTAGATCAATAACGCATTATATTTTATTGATTCTATTAAAAATAACAGGTTAAATTTATCCCATCATAATCCTCACATTTTTGAAAATTTCTTGAACTATTGAAGATTCATGTTAATTAATCAATAATATATCTTCACATAATTGAAGAGCTTTTATTTGATCTATCAATATCATCATTTCATGTCTGTAAAAGGTCAGGTTTACAGTGTAATGGACTACTTTAAGCATGACGGCATCTGGACATTAATACCTTTTATGGTATTCAGATACCTTCTCATAGAAAATAAATAATAAGATTTTCAGACTAAAAATAATTAAAATCTATGACTCTATAATTAATCGCCTGATTCTGTTTGACCAAATAAAAACTTCCCAATCCACCAGATTGTTTGCCCAAAATTAGAAATAAGTTGCTCACCTTGTTTTAAAAATGAGTGTTCTTCATCAATCTTAGCAAGCTTTAAAGCATCATCAATTTTAGAACTTGTTGGATGAGCATCACCTAATCGCATGTCATAAGTTCCAGCAATCACTCCAAATAGCTTTCTAGCTTTATCAGTACCAATTTTTTGGGCTAAAATATCTTCAAGAAGTTTATTTGATCCCAATTTATCTTTGTCTTTATGACTAGATAAAGTGCGTAGAGCAGAAATATTAAGCCGCTCAGAAAAAATTCGAATCAATTCTTTTGCTAAACGCAATAACGAAGCACGATCCTTACTAATAAATCTAGAAATTATTTGTGTAAGCTCATTATCATCTATGTCATGTCTATATAAATCAATATCAAATTTCTTTCGGAAACCTTGCTCTAACAAGCGCATACTCTGAAAAAGTAACTCTTCAACAGCATAAGTTGAAGCAACTTGAGCCTTTACTTGAGCTGACATTAATTCAGTAGAAACCTTCCCTTCAGGAGCAACATTATGTGCAGCCCAAATATGTTGTTCCCATGCAGCAAGTCGAGCAATATCACAAGCATAGACAGTAATCAAATCTGAGTCATTGATTCCAAAATGGGTAGCATAACCCGAAGTGGACTTTATACCACCAGTTTCGGCGGTATACCATTTCAAAGAAAAACCACGATGATTAAGAAGCTCATTTACAATGCCTGAGCGAAACCACAACCATCGTCCAATATTTTCATTATTTAAATTTAGTGATGAAATTCTCTTTCCATCAGTTTCTACAATAAAATTCGGAAGGGTATTATCTATATCCCCACGAACACGAACACTTAGTGCTTGATGTTTAATCCATTCATCTCGCCAAAACTCCCCCTCAACTCTTACCCCTGGATTACCATATTTATGACCTTTTGAACTTTCAGATTCTGTATTTCCACTATTTTCTGGTCCCATCACAGGAGCATCTTCTTCTTCATCTATATCCGTTCTCCAGACTCGGAAAGAAGCCCATCCTCCACCGAAAACATTTTCTAAATTACGAATTAGGCACTCAAATCGACCTTGATCTCTTTGTTCTTTATAGCTCTCGAGTCCTACATAATTACTATCGTCAATCTTAGAAACATTTTCTACTCTTTGACGATAATAAGATAATCGTAGAGAAAGTCCCCTTGCTGCAAGATAATCAACAATAAACTCCCTTTTAATTTCAATTAAACGATGATTTCCCTTAGAGTCAAAAAACTCCCTTATAACTACACAAAAATCTTCTTCTGGCCTTACCCAATTATCACCTTCTTTTACTAAACGAAGTGCTACTATCAAGTCAGGGTTTATTATCCACTTATTCAAACCTATTACTGGTTGATGGTGAGTAAATATAAGATTAATACCTATAGGATCTCTATCATTATATTGATATTGTTCAATAGATGAGTAATATCCATCATCATATGCATAAGGGCCAACATCACGACTTAAACCAAGATCTCCCCATCCCAAATTTTCTGCAAATTCTATTTTTTCAGGAAGAAATGCTGCTGAACCACACCCAAAAAATTCGCTGATATAACCAATTTTTGTGATGTCCCCTTTCTCGTCAGTAGATGATGCTCTCAACGGAATCCATGTAGAGTTAGCAAAAGCTCTACGGGTTTCTTTCTTTTGAAGAATCCAATCTTGATCCATATTTTACGTTCCCAACAATTATAAGTAATTTAATTTATATTTAAATATATGGTTAAAATTTATGTCACTAAAGTAAATTATATATTTTTAATATAATCAGATATCTCTCCTCTCTCAAGTAGTACAGAAGAAGTTTTTTACAGATAAATTAAATAATATAAATTCTAAAATAAATATAACTTATGCATTTATTAGGTAAATTCATCTTATATGATCTTGCAAATGAAATTTCTATCAACACTCTATATTTGTTGCTAAAACTTTAAGGCTATTACGAAGATCCATGGAAAGATTTAACCCCGTAGCATCAGCGGTGATAAGAAATAGTGATCCTAAGAACTCCTCATCAGAGACAGTTCTATTTCTCTTCATCTGTGTAGAACACCTCAATAATATCCTCTCTTTTCCCTGTAAAGTAGGTATTTCCATATACCAGCCATACTACTATTTCCGGCACCTCTGGATAAAATTCTGCTACTTTAAACTATTTATGTATGGCTATTGGGTGCTGGCGTACCATTGTTATACTTTAATTTTATGTCTTTGCTTTTGAACATCAATTTATATTTTTATAAAAAAAATAATTCAATTAGAAAAAATAGGGAGCTTCTGCTCCCTATTCACGACTAGCTAACTTAGCTTCAATCCATTGATTAATTTCCCAAGCTGACCAACCAATACGTTTTTGCGAGATCGTGACTTTCTTTGGAAATGTTGGATCATAGTAAGGCGAATTTTCATCCATCATTTCATATACTGTTGAACGACTAACACCAACAAATAATACAACTTGATGTATATTAATTATTTGATTCATCTGAAAAGTTTGACCTGTGAACGCATTCATGATTTTTTCTCCTAATCATTGATGCGAGCGCGTATTCGCTCAGATGATAGGTCAGTCCAGTAAAATTTTACTCAGTCCAATGTTGTCCAAGCTCATCTAATTCAAAGCTTGAACTGACTGCTGTAACCCTTTCTGGATATCCTGAACATGAGTCAAATTATGATTTTGTTGGTGCTCTGATTTGGTATCCTCCGCATAAAACTCCTCAACGATTTCCAATCCCTCATCACCACCCACCTCAAAGCTGACATTGCCAAATCCCTGTCGTGCCACATGATCTAGCGCTTCCTGATAAAATCCTGCCGCCTTGCTTTGTTCATCGATCTCCTTAGCTGAAGTGATAGCATCATTTAAATTTACCCCATCCCTTAAAGTTAAATCCACGTAGTAAATCGGAGTTCGGTAGCTTTGCGTGGTACTTTTGCCCCTTAAAGTCAGTTGCAATGGCAGACATGAAAGCAGGTCACCTGATGCAGCACTGTAATAACGTAACCGTGCCGCCAATGTCCGAATACTATTAAAACCCGTGGTTCTAAAGATGAATGCACCAAACTCATCTGATTCATCTAAGTTGACGTAGAGTCTGCCATAAGGCTTGCACAACCCGCCTTGAGCCAATGGACATAAATCAGGGGATGAGCATGGATGTTGTTCAATCCCATTTTGTCCTAGTCGCTGACAGGTTTCGCCATTTCCTGAGCAGATTAAACGCCCTGTTTGTCGGTCAAATAGACAGTACTCTGCTCGTAGATTCAACTCAGGATCATTAAAGATCATCCGCACTGGAATACTTCTGAGTTTCTGGTTTTGATTGGGTGCTTTAGCTCGTAGTTGTTCATCGAGAGGATGTTTAATCCATCCGTCTTTCCCTTGAATTTGACTAGTGATGGTAAATTGATCATCTTTTTCAGGCACTCGTTTGCCGTTCTTTTCTACAATTTTACCAATGCTGATACGACCCAATACTGGTGGTGTAATTGCAAGACCTTTAATCATGGTGATTTCCTTTAAATAAAAATTGAATATAAAAAAATCCCATGATTTTTGATCATGGGATTTTCGGTTGTGGATAGATGGTGAGTTATCCACCGTTTGGATAAATCTGAAAGCGTCTTGTTCCTGCTTTAGTTTGTGGAAACTGCTGGAGATATTCAGGATGCTGTTTAAGAAGCGATTTACTGTCTAGACTGATGGAGTCTTGTGACTTTTTCCACGTCACTGATCCTCCCGTAAATACTGCTCGTTCAGCTTCTTTCATCATCATTTGCAATTGATGTTTTAACTCATCAAAATACTGTTGATGCTGCTCAACCTTATGTCGCTCCTCTAACAATTGGTTAAATAGGTAGTTGGCTTGTTCATTTTGAGTGAGGTCTTCAACCAATAAGGGTATCTGCTCTGGATAAAGTTGTTGTAAAACTTTAGCAGCGGATTCAGAGGCATCTACACTCGGTGGAATGCCCGATTCTACACATTGCCAGAAATGTCGTTCAGCATTGATGATGTGCTGAATCACAGTTTCATTACGCGTCACCTTATAGATTTTGGTTTCATGCCCACAGATTAGTGCACAAATATGCGCTGCCTGTTTGCCTGTCACTGCAAGTTGATGTTGGACTTGGCAGAGGACATACAGTGGTACACCATCTCGCCATAGTTTTGAGCCATATTCTCCAACGGTTTTACATTCCAAAATCTGCACTTCGCCATTGCCTACCACGGCATAATCTAAATTCGCCAACATAAAGTGTTTGTCTTCATCAGGGTGTTGCAATACTGCATTGACTCGACGAACTTTGTGGTTGGTGTGCATGCTGTAGTATTCAGCCACCAAAGGTTCTAACTGCTTGCCCCAGTACAACGGTGCGTAGCCTGCACTTTCGTCCTCGATGTTTTTTTGCATCTGACCTGTCTTAATCATCCACAGTTCCAGCATCGACATATAGGGATTCAGTCCACATGCGGTTGCTGCATCACTACTGCCAATACCCAGTTTTCTGACCTCTAGCCATTGCTGGTAGTTCATCTGCTTGGTATTGGCAAGACGCTTTGCTGTCAGTGCTTTGGTCTTTCGTGGCTGTTTGTTTGGTCGGTCACGTTTGGGACGAGTTCCCACCTCAACCTGTTGAGTGGGTTGATTTAAGTTTGGTACATAAGGTTGTAAAGGTGGATGATTTATCGTGTTCTGAATTTGGGTATTGCTATTCATTGCAACTATTCCTGTATGAGTAAAATCGTAAATCTGAATTTTGGGCATAAAAAAAGCCGCATCTGAGGGTGCGGCTAAAGATGTTGCTGTGCTTGTACGGTGTTACAGTATGCTTAGGCTAATGTAGAAGACTTAACTGAAAGTGAATTTAGGCAATCATGCGAAATGCTTGTTCCAAACCTCGTTGCTTGATTGCTGCCCCTGCACCGAACCATGCTGAATCAAGTCGATGATCCGTACTCATCGCTCGACGTTCATGGTCTGTGAATTCAGTAATGGCGCACAGTAAACCATAAGCCGTATCCTTGGCTGAACTCAATTCTGCACCCCGTCCATGCCCGTTAAACATGGTCATCACCTTAGACATAGCACGGCTATTCGGTTCAGTTTTATTCTCAGTTTTGCTTACTGAGGTATTCCTTTGATTTGGCATAGCAGCATTTCGATAGAACTGAATAATGCTTTCGTCCTGTTCCACCGCACTCAAGTTAGTGTTGTTAAATACCGCATCAAAGTAGGCGGCAGCTTCCTGTTGCGTCACCTTACGCTGACTCAGTTGTTTCATTTCATACATGTGTTCATCCCATGCACGGACTGAGATACCGAGTTGCAGTTTGACTTTCTCGGCATCAAATTTGGTGCTATGCGGCACTTTAACCACACCTGAATTGCCCTGTTGACCACGTAGAGCAATCGCCAAAGTGTTGTTACACACCACTCGAATAGAAGTAAATTGAGCCGTGGTTGCCAATGTGCCATCACAAGCAGTAGCTAAAAGAATGTAGCCATTGCTGACATCTTTACCCTTAAGTGCTGATATCTGTCCTGTTTTAGCCAATGCCCAGAATTTCTTACCTCCTTTAAGTACCCCAGCCGTTTCCAGTTCAAAGCCCGATTGTTCAGTCAGGTCTCGGTAAAATTCTAAAATCTCTTGGGGTTGTACTTCCTGAAAGCGTTGACTCACCACAGATAAAGGCTCATGCGTGTCTGAGCGATATAAGACCCGTTGTTCCTGGTACGGCAAGATCAGATTTTGTTGTTTGTGGTTTTCAGCCATATAACTGACATCGGAGGATTCGATGCGCCAATCCATGCCTGCCTGCTTCGCCCAGACCTCAATCGGTTGATTTGGGGTAAGTTGATTGCCCAAGCCATGCCAAGGTGTTTGTCCTACAAATGCCATTGTTTCAACTAAATGTGCCATAGGAATAATTCCTCTATAAAAGTGAAGTTGTTTAAAAATAAAATTGAATGAAGCTTAAGCAGCTACAGCAAAATCTTGTCCGCATTGCAGACAGCGGTAATACAGAGCAGATTTATAATGCCGATAGAAATAATGCTGACTGACCATGACTAGTGTTCCACCGACCACCACTCCAATCAGCCCACCGATATACGGAGGAATACCTGCTTCTTTTGCCAGTTTGATACCCAGTGCAGCCATAGTTGGTGGGGAAAATGCATCTAGGATTTTTTCAAAATACTGCGGACCATTCGGCTGAGATTCTCTGAGAATCACCTGTTCGGAATGGCAGTAAGGACAATGTACGATGCTCATCACGAAGTCCTGTATGTAGGTATGAATGTTTAAAACTTTTGATTCAGACATAAAAAAAAACCATGCCTCTTGGGCATGGTTGATGTATATGCTTTGGTAGGTTATTTAAAACTATAGCTTGCTGAGCCTTGATCCGTCTCAATATCGACTTTCACTACAGCATCGTAGGAACATCTCAAGTAAAGCTGTAAAGATTGTCCAATTTGGAAATAGGCAGGCAGCTTAATTGGATCATTGTATCGACCTGTATAACTACAGCGTCCATTATTCACATCAACCTTATTTAACGTAATCGGTTCAGAGTCCAGTGAACGAAGGGTTAAAATCACATAGGTTCGGTTATATAAACCTCCTTCGCTATATTCAGTATTGAGATTGACTTCCATGCGATCGGGATTGAATCCTGACGTACCACAGCCTGATAAGGTTAACGGTAGTGTGATAACAGCAGACAACATTAATTTTTTAAGTATATTCACAACAATATTTCCTTTATTGGACTTACCTTGATTTGATGTTGAGCAGCGCCAAACATTTTGGTGTCGTGGCTTCGTGCTCATGCTTCAAAGAGGTAATATGTATTTGAAATTTCTTTATTTTGAGAAAATGCTCATACTATTCTGTGGTTGAGCAGACCATCGCCCTTATAAAGCACTGCTTTCCTGTTCAGGTTCAGATACAACTTGTTCTTGTTCCTGCTGTTTCTGATATTTCTTGATCAAATCTTCAGGTGAGAGATAGTTCTCTAATCCAAATTTGAAATTCCAAAGTGGAGACTTAAGTACATCCTTAAAAGGTGTAGCCTCTAACTTCTCAGTGATTTCAGGACTGGCTGGCAGTGCATGCATGACACTTTTTTGCTTAAACTCAAGTGGTTTAAATACGGGAGTAATATTCGCCCGCATTTCTACGGGATCACCGCTTCTATTGGCTTTGCTGATTTGATTGAAGTAGAAAAATACGCCTTCAAAATTCAACTTATTATCATGAAAGTTAAAAACATAACCCATCTTGAGTAAGGTGAGATTTTCAACAATCAATTTGGCTAATTCAGGCTGGACTTTAAGCAGGATTTTGGAGACCACGATTGAACTACCATTTTTATCTTCTTGTTCTAAATCTAGAGACAATTGCTCTGCATCAGGATCATAGTGATAAGTACGATTAGATAGCGCAAGGCTAATATCTTCTACACTTCGGTTCAGTGCTTTCTGTAAAAGCTCCACATCATAATCAATTGCATTATTTTCAGCGTCTCGTTGAGCCTGTTTGACTCGAGTGTCATAGTCCTGCGTTTTTTCAAATTCCTGCTTAGGCTGAATGTTCGGTGACTTTAAATAGCGTACATAGTTGATGGCTAGATTATTGGCATATTTAAAGTATTCATCGGTGCTCAAATCGAGTAATACATTATTTTCCTCTGTATCTCGATCCTTGTCTCCAATCACAAAAATCTGATCTCGATTTAGATTAAGTAAGCTTTTAACTCGTTCGTAGTCTTTTAAAAATGAAAAATCGTTTACTACATTCGGATTTTCTGAGAAATCCAGTGACTCCCTCTGCTTCGGATAAAAGATTTTAGGATCAGTAAAAAGCACCTTGGATTCTGCTTGCTGCCAGCTTTGGTCTGGGCTCAATTTGTCTTTGGCAACAATTACAGCTGATTTTTCATTGATCCCATCAAGGCTTACGGTATTTTCTTGAGTTTGGCTTTCTATTGCTTGATTGTTCTCGTGCTTATCTTTACTTGAACATGCCGCCAAGCTAACCAACAAAATACATAGAGGTAGATACTTTAGTTTCATTGTCATGGTGAATCATTCTCTTTTATTTTGAATGAGCACTCGCCATCTTTAAGGCTATCGCGCCAATCCTTGTTTGATTCTTTATTGGAGTGCTGTGTTTTATTCAGGCGTGAATATTCATAGGGAAATGAACTTTCCACGACTGATCAGTAAAATGATCCAAGCACACAGACAAACAGAGGATGCTCATCCTTTATTTGTTTACCCCAGATAAAATTATTGTTTTGCGTATGCTGTTATTAGTCTAGCGATGACAATGACACACAGCACTGAGGTATGTAGAGGAATGGGAAATTAAGAATTGTAGACGCATGGGCGACTCCTTTGTTTATTAAAGAAGTTCTACCTAATCACTGTCAATTGATTATGGTGGTAGAACGAAAGAGGGTTGACAGACTGGTAAACAAAGAAACCAGCACGCGCAAGCGCGTCCCCCTAACGTCCTACCATAAAGAGAAAGGGGGACGAACGGGTTCACAGCACATAAAAGAGAACTTTTATCTACTGTCTTTGTTATTTCGAGTCTGTCAAAACCCGCTGACAATGTAGGTCAGCATCGAAAGGATAGCCCCCACTCTGTCTGCCGTCAAGCAGACAAAGTTGAGCGAACGGATTGATGTTGAATTGATAAGCAGTATATCTAGTGATTGAAAGATACTTTTTAAAAATTAAAGCCTTTAAAGGGCTTAGCTAAGAATTGTTGAAATTTTCGTGGGCGTACTCTTAACCGTGTCGCCTTATCATCTACACTGTAAAACTCATTTTGTCTCATGCCTTCTAGATCATCACGAACATCTTCCATTTCCCCAAACATGGCAAGGAAGCTATCATCTCGTTCTTCCCATGGTAAATCCGAATTTGAATCGAGCACTAAACCATTGCCATGGGTTACAGTCAGCCATTCCTGATTGAGTTGCTGATAAAGCATTTCTGTTTGTTTAAGCACGTTACCGTTAAACGTCAGAAAGTAAGCACACACATACTGATTCGTTTCAGGGATGCGCAATACTTTGCGATAAAGAAATAAACAACCATTTTGAATCAAAGCACTATTCTGAATCCTTTTTTCAAAAAGACTTACATGCTTAGCAACGTCGCAAATCGAGACTAAAGGGATTTGATCTGCCTGATAGGTGAAATAGCATTTGAGTGTATTGAGATAATGTTGGTGTATGGTAATTGCGTCATATTGTTCAACACATTTACGAATACGTTTTGCATGTTCCTCGTTATCTGCCTTGATCGTTTCCAAGAATTGAACACTTGTATATACTACCCGTAACTTTTCCAGCAATAATGCAATGAAAACTTTGATCTGCTCAACATCTTCACTAGGTAGGTACACAAGTTTGAGATCACACAACGTTGCGTGATAACAATAGGTTAGAATTGAAATCCACAGATCGAATTCCAATTCTTTATAGTGCATCAATGGTTTCCAATCAGGCAATGTAGCTAAAAATACCTCATGCCAATATTGCATATTTAACGCTGACTTCTCAAAACGCGCTTGTTGATAGAACTCTTGTAGATTTTGTTCTAAACGAGCGGCATGTTGATGTTCGACTTCGTAAAAGCTCATTGCAAAAACTCCTATGCGATTTAATTGCATAGGAAGGTGCTTGGCGTATTTTTTTAATTGCTTAGACTAGCAGCCCGACTTCAGCCGCCGACGATAACGAGTTCTATACTGCCCTGTTCCGAATGTTTTTTGGCTTTCACTGAGTTTAACTCTGAGATACTGATCTAACTTTTCAGGTCTGGTTAAATACAGAGCTGTTGCAATTGCACAATGAACTGAATGAGGATCATCTCTATACACCATACCAACTCCTATAGTGTTATTCGCTTCAAATTTTTGTAGATATCTAGCATCATTTACAATAAATGCCTTACCTATTTTTTTAGTGTTCTCTAGCGATTTAATCTCTCCTTGAGTGATCTCTTGCCATTTTGCCTCAACCATTTGACCCAGTCGAAATCCATTTTGATGATCCGCCCCTTGATACAGTAATAGTAGATGACAGTGATAACCGCCCAAATCAGCCCCCTGTTCCAATGCCCAAGCAAACCCCTCTATACCCTTAAAACAACCATCCTTATTTGAAATACGATTACGTAATATTTCCATGTGCTGAGAAAATAACTCAAATGAAATCTGACCACGAATATCCTTATCATATTTAAGGTCAACCCTTACCACTAAAAGACGCGCATAGTGATTAAACAAATTACTAAGGTACTCGCGTAATGACTCTGTATTCTTTACTTCTTGACGCCTATAGTCCTGAATTTCCTGTACCGATAAATGATAGTTACAGATGAGTGAAGTACGTATATCTGTAAGATTTTTTGAAATTACATAATATAAATTACTACTCTGCATCTCTAGAGACAGAACATCAATCAGATTAGAAACCTTTATAAAATCCCGTATCAGTGGACTGTAATAATACTCTTCTCGGTAACACAATCTGAATGATTCAATAATCAGTACTAGTTCGATGACTAAGGTTTCATCCCTATACCCACGATGAACAAGGGTATGAATAAAATTCTCAACACGGATTAAGGTTGCAGTTTCATTAACTGAGGTAAACATTTAATTGACTCACTAGAATAGATTCATAGTGATGGCAACTAATGTATTTTTTTATATTGAGTAGATATATGTAATTGACACCTACCAAATAACAACCTCATCTACCATTTGAGAATTGGTCATATTATTTTAATTCTATTTAGTTAATTCTAATAGATAATATTTAATACCCACTAAGCCGAACTCCTTTTATGCCAGGCTAAGCCTACAGATGAAATAATTTGGGTAAGGCCACCCTTGATCATTGTGACTTATTCTGGAGCTAAAGTTGAGATGAAAAATAAAATTCTAGGAAACATACAAAATATGACATACTACAATTAAAAAAATAATTTCAATTAATATTAATCAATAACTTAAATAGCTTTTTACTATGAAAATACTACAAAAACACTACATATAAATTTTAAAAATAACTCTTGAAAACTACTAAAAACCATTGTATTTTCTATTGGAATTCTACAAAGATATCTAAGGATATGAGTCATGTATATCGAGGAAATACAACGGAAGTATAAAGAATATTTCAAGGATATTGATGATAGAGGGTACGAATTATTATGGACTGTCTTTTATTATGAAATCCAAAAAATCAAACAAGAAAATAATAATATCTTCGGTAAAAACCCATTACCACCAATAGATACAATTAAAGCAGATTATTTTTTATTTTTAAAAAATCATGACCTTAATTATTATATCCAAGTCTCACACCTAACAGTTAAAAACAGAATATTACCTAAAGAATATATATCATGGGTTTCTAAAACTGATTATCTATTAATATTTTGGTTAATTCAAAAATTAAAAC
This sequence comes from Acinetobacter sp. C26M, assembly GCF_023702675.1. Classification (NCBI taxonomy): domain Bacteria; kingdom Pseudomonadati; phylum Pseudomonadota; class Gammaproteobacteria; order Moraxellales; family Moraxellaceae; genus Acinetobacter; species Acinetobacter sp. C26M. Next base: position 1,009,472 of record NZ_CP098478.1, on the reverse strand, counting down.
CAATTTCCCTACCACAAGAAAACCACATAAAAATAGAAGACAAAGAAATATATAGCAATATCTTACCTCAAAAAAATACAAATACACGTGCTACGCCCCCATTAATTCCACAAGTTGGAATTTTTATAAATCAAGGCTTTATGAAAACCACATCATCACTTTACGATAATTTTATATATGAATTAGATAAATTAAATTTAGATTTAAAAGAAAAAAATGATTTAATTGAACAATTAAAGATTGAATGGCATAAAACTAAAAAAAATGATACCTTAGAAAAATGGATAGATAAGAAAAATACAGAGCAGTTAAACTGGATATGTGAATATTTAAATAAAAAAGAAATTAAAAAAACATGTCCTAACCTTGAGTTAATTGGATGGGAAACTAATTCTGATCAATATTCATCAATACTATTTAAACTAAGTGAATTTTCCTTTGATCATTCTGACTCTCGCAAGCTTTACATTGATAAAATGAAAAGGAGTTGGTCTCAGAAAAAATTTAGAGATGGAGAAAAGACAAAAAAACCATATCATCTACCACTAACAAAAGAGTCCATTAGACAACTACAACAACTCAGTCGACTGATGAATATGAAAGAACAAAAAATCATAGAAACACTTATTGATGAAAAATTTCATAATGTAGCAACTAAGGATGGTAAATATCTTTATTAACTATAATAATTAGGGAGGTACTTAAATAATTAAAGAAACCTCCCTCTATGCTAGGGATAAAAAATTAACAGCCCATTTCCACTTAGTCAAAATTATAAAATTTAAAGAATTCTCAAAAAATTAATCTCGATAATTTTTGGTAAAAATCTGATAAAACTTTTGCTTGGGCTACATTTTTTATATTATTCACATAGATTTAAGCTAACCAAGTTTTTACTTGCTCACCATACCATTCCATTATTTTTACACGCTCATCCCAATACTGGGCACGGTTATAAGCAGAACGAATTCTATTTTGTGGCACATGGGCAAGCTGACGCTCAATTGCATCAGGATTGAATAAATTCGATTCATTCACTACTGTACTAAATAATGATCTAAAGCCATGTGTAGTCATTCTTCCTGAATAACCAGATCGCTTAATCACAGCCAAGATTGACTCACTACGCATAGCTTCCTTGTTATTTAGTCGGTGAGGAAATAACAGATCCTGATTATGTGTCAGACGCAACGCTTGAAGTTCATCGATCATACTGTCCGTCAACGGTACACGATGGGATAAACCGTTCTTCATACGCTCAGCAGGGATGTCCCATTTACGCTCTTCTAGATCAAATTCATCCCAACGCGCTTGCAGTAATTCACTTACTCTAACACCAGTAAGCATGATCAGAATAATAGCATGATGGGTTTGAGCATCTGCTGGATAGGCTTTGATGCGTCTAAGGAATTCAGGCATTTCGCTTTCTGATAAAGAAGCTAAGTTCTTCACTTTTTTATTTTTGAGTGCATAAACCAAATCACTTGCTGGATTATCATATCTATAGCCATGAGCTATGGCATATTTCATGACCATACCACACCGTGACAAGGTGCGCTTAGCTACCTCTAATGAGCCTCTAGCTTCGATCTTTTTGATTATCTGCAATATCTCTGGTGCTTGAATTTGATTAATACGTTTATTGGCCAGAGCAATATAAAGCTCATCTAAAGATGCTCGCACATTACTTATATGTTTGGATGACCAAGTCTCTCTTTGATTCTCAAACCAGTCTTCCGCCACCTCTTTAAAGAATGGCTGAATATCCTCGTGCAATACTGACTTGGAATATTTGTATTTCAGTTCAAGTGCAAGCTCCCTTGCTTTCTTTAAACTCATATCAGGATATGGACCAAGTGACTCTGACTTACGCTCACCAAGAACAGTAAAGCGTATGTTCCAGTATTTTTGCCCAGATGGTGTCACAAGAAGTGATAGACCATTCTCATCCGAAAGCCGATATCGTTTTTCTTTTGGTTGTGCTTTTCTGCATTCTGTATCGGTAAGCTTCATCTGTATTTACCCTTTATCTAGACTAAAAATAATTGGGTAAATTTTCCCAATAATTACCCACAGAAGGCAAAAATAAGGTCAAATCAAGTCGGATGATATCGGACAAACAGACAAATAAAAAAGCCCTTAAGTATTGAACTTAAAGGCTTTTTTATATCGGATCGAACAATCCCGAATAATATTTTGGTGGAGATGGCGGGAGTCGAACCCGCGTCCGCCAGCACTACGCTCGAGAATACTACATGCTTAGATATCGTCTACTATTTTAACTCTTTGTGACCCGACGAACAGGGTACAAATCGCGATCCTCTAAGTTTAGTACAAAGCCCCGAGGCTTGGCTTTATACGGACTTGTGTGCGTGCGCTTCAGTCGGACTCTCTAACCACAAGTATTCAGAGAGGCGGACAAGCTGCCCTTAGGCAGCTAGAGCGTATGATTCGTCGTTTGCGACTAAAAAATGCAAATTTGATTTACGAGAGGAAATGCGCTCTCGGCATGCATCTATGAGTTTCATCACCAGCGTCGAAGCCAGGAACATCCCCAAAGTACAGCGCAATCATAGCATAGATGACTAGAATTTAAATCTTAATTTCTAAGCATCGAGCAAAATATGCGCTTATAACCCTATATTGTTGCGGAACTTACTTTTTCAAGCGCCTATTTACTTTAATGTGGTGCTGGTCCACCAGCCACAGGTTTCGGTTTTGGGCTCATCCAGATCAGGGCACTGGCAAAGACAAACACAATCGCCAATAACATAAACACATGATTGGCAGACATAGTAATTGCCTCTTTATCCACCAGATTGGCAATCGTGGCGAGCGTCGCATCAGAGGAGAATCCATTTTGCAATAAAGTATTTTGTACTTCTTGTGGATGCAAGTTATTCACCATTTCACTACGTGCCACTTTGGCATGATCATCCCATATGGTAACTGCGATTGAAGCACCAATCGCCCCTGCCATGGTTCTCAAGAAGTTCATCAAACCTGCGGCTGATGCCATTTCTTGCGGCAAGACTGAGCCCATTGCAATATTTGACAGCGGAATAAAGAAGAAAGGCACTGCAAAACCTTGCAAGATTTGCGGCCAAGCCAAAGACATAAAGTCCGCATCAGTGACCCAGAAGGCACGCATCAAAGTCACAACACCGAGCAGAGCCAAACCAAAACTGGCCAAGGCACGTGGGTCATATTTGGTCGACAGTTTGGCCACAATTGGCGACATGGTCAGACTACCAAAGCCCATGGTAGCAGTGAGATAACCTGCCCATGTGGCGGTATAGCCCAAATTCATCTGGAGCCATTGTGGTATTAACACGATACTGCCAAAGAAGGAACCAAAGCCAAAAGCCAGCGCCAGTACGGAAACGGCGAAGCCTCGATGACGGAATACATACAGATTGACCACGGGGTGTTTTTCAGTCAGTTCCCAAATCATAAAGACAATAAAGCCAACCACAGCAATCAAGGCCAGCATGATAATACTGCTGCTATTAAACCAGTCTCGTTCATGCCCCAGATCGAGCATCAATTGTAGTGCGCCAATCCAGAGTACCAACAGACCTAGACCAATCGCATCAATCCGCAGTTTTTCAGTTTTAGTTTCAGCCACAGACAACAAACGTATCGCTGCTAAAACACAGAAAATACCCACAGGAATATTGATAAAGAAAATCCAGTGCCAAGACAGATTGTCACTGATGAGTCCGCCAAGGATAGGTCCAAGAATCGGTCCAATCACCGTGGTCATCGCCCAGAGGCCCATTGCCTGCGCATGTTTTTCAGGTGGGAAAATCCGCATCAATAGTGTTTGGCTCAGTGGCATGAGTGGGCCACCACAGAGACCTTGTCCGATACGGAAAAATACCAGCATTTCGAGCGAAGTCGCCAAACCACACAGGAAGGAAAAGATAGTGAATCCAATCAGCCCAAAAACAAACACGCGCACTGTGCCAAAGCGTCCAGCCAACCAACCGGTTAAAGGGACACAAATTGCCTCAGCAACAGCATAAGAAGTAATGACCCATGTCCCTTGAGAACTAGAAACCGCTAAATTTCCTGTAATATGAGGGACAGACACGTTGGCAATGGTGGTATCCAGTACCACCATAAAATTTGAAAGCGCGATCACAAAGGCGGCAAGCAGTAAGCGCCCGCCACTAAGTTCTGCAAATGGATTTTGCGTTTTCATGGCTGATTACTTCGATGCGAGATCAATATCCGCTTGCATCGACAACCCTACACGCAATGGATGTTCTGCAAGTTCTTTCGGATCAAGGTTGATACGCACAGGTAAACGCTGTACCACTTTAATCCAGTTTCCTGTGGCATTTTGCGCAGGAATCAGAGCAAATGCTGCACCTGTACCGCCTGAGAAACCTTGTACCGTACCGTGATAAACCACGTCATCACCATATAAGTCAGAACGTAAAGTTACTTTCTGCCCTGCTTTGACTTTCGCCAATTGGCTTTCTTTGTAGTTGGCATCAACATACAGTGCAGAGACTGGTACCACAGACATCATCACCGTACCTGGCGCAACCCTTTGTCCAATCTGAATATTACGGCGTGCGATGACACCATCAACAGGCGCACGAATCACCGTACGTTCTAAGTCCAATGTGGCCTGTTCTACATGTGCTTTCGCCACCAACACATCAGGCGTTGATGCTTCATTCACCCCTTGAATCAAGGCCTCATTGGCAGCAAAGGTACTTTCAGCCGCTTTACGGCTTGATGTTGCTTGTGCCAAACCAGCTTGAGCCAAATCCAGACTTGCTTTTGCAGTTGAAACCGCACTTTGCGCCTTACTCAATTCTTCTTTAGAAATTGCACCTGTCGCAGCCAGTTCATTACGGCGTTTAAGCTCTAATGCAGCGCGATCGTAATCAGCTTGTGCTTTGGTCACTTGTGCTTGTGCACTGGTAATTTCATCGTTACGGACGACAACCTGAGAATTCAAAGAACTGCTGTTGGCTTGGCTTTGTTTGTATTGACGTTGCGCTTTAGCAAGTTCTGCCTGCGCCTGAGCCAATTGAATCTTGGCATCACGTTCATCAATACGCACCAACACATCGCCTTGTTTGACTTGTTGTGTCTCTTTAACTAGTACTTCTGCCACCTGCCCACTGACCATTGAGGTAATTTGTGCAGTTTCTGCACCGACATAAGCATTATCAGTACTGACCAAATGGTTAAAGAATAACGCCCAAATGCCATACAGAATTGCAGCGAGAATGAGAATGAGTGCGAAAAATCCGAGAAACTTTTTACGTTTTGCTTTCATTGCATCATCTGATGCCGAATTTACAGTAGCATCCTGTGGATTGGCTTGGGCGTCAGTCATAGGTTATTCCTGAAAATTAAAGAGACTTTTTAACTTTTGGTTTAATCAGCCGATCAGTCTATGTTTGAAAACTTAACTGAATGTTAAAAAACCAAAGTGCAAAACACGGATAAAAAATTATTTCGCATTTTAACGATAAAAAATCATATGACGAGAATAAAAAATATAACTGATGCGTTCAATTCTTATAAATTGATATTTTAATACTGATAAGAAACTTAAAGTTTGGATGCTAAGCGAGTGAACTTCACGCCCCCCTTGATGCAACGACACTAAACATACCTATAAAGCATGAAGATATATGTGGAATAGACTTGTGTATTTGGCTGAATTTGTTCTAATGAACTTAGGTGGAATATTGATTTTTGTGAAGTAACCCATTCTTCCACGCGAGAAAAGCACGGTCATTTATGGATCAGAATGGCATTTTTCTTGCTGCTAAAACAACAAACACTAGCTAGGTGAAAGGACGATGACATCACTCAGCCAAAACATGGATCTTATCCATCATTCGCATCAGGCCGATTTTGCTCAAGATCTGATGTCAATGATCTGTGGTGAACACCGCTTGGATACCCTATGTCGAGAAACACTCGATTTTCATTATGACGGGATTCGTTTACCGCATAAAAAAATGGCGATCGGAACCATCAGTTATGGAGCCAATGTCGCCATCAATATTGCCAATCTGAAAGCCTATAGCATCAGCCTGCCCTTTCGCGGCAAACAAACGCTGAGTATCCGTGGCGCGAAGTACCAGTCCGATGCACAAACGGGTTTAATTGTCTCTAATCAGGACTTACAGGACTTGATCATTAATCAGGACTGTCAAAAATTTCAGGTGGTGATTCCTGAAAACAGCCTGCAACTGGTCCTGTCCGAACTCCTCAATCATCCGATTGAAGAAGCCATCGTCTTTAACCCTGAAATTTCCCTGTCGGTGACTGGTCTGATGAAGGCATGGTGGCACAATATTGAAAACTTTTTGCAGCTTAAATCCCACTATGCGGACTTTTCTGGCCTACCCATGTTTTCGGAAGACTATGAAAATTTTGTAATTAAGGCCTTACTGCTGTCTCAGGAAAATAATTATTCTGCGGCGCTACATGAACGCTGCAAACGAGGAGAGCCTGCATACCTGCGCAAAGTAAAAAACTTTATCATTCAGCATGCCCATGAAGCCCTAAATGCCGAAAGTCTCCACATTTTGGCAGGTGTGTCTAAATCCAAACTCTATGAAGAATTTCAGCAGTATTATGGCCTGAGTCCAATGGCCTATTTACGCAAATATCGGTTGCAGCAAATTTATAAAACCTTGAGTCGTGCTGATAAGCAGCAGAAAATCTCAATTTCAAAACTAGCCTATGACTGGGGCTTTAATCATCTCAGCCGTTTTGCTCAAGACTATAAAGATGAATTTGGTGAAAAACCCAGTGAGACCCGAAATAAAGCAGATTGAACGATCTTAAACATAAAAAGCCCAGTCTTTGTGTACTGGGCTTTTATCTATTAACTCGTGCTTAACACTGGATTGGCTTTATTGTTCTGACGCATGGCTTTTAAACTTAGAGCAATAAAAGCAATAAACGTTGGCAAGGCCAGCAGATAGAAAATTCCACCAAGACTGATCTCATAGGTAAAGATGTAAGAACCAAAGAATGCCCCAAAGATAGCACCCACTCGGCCAATCCCATGCATCCATGACACCCCTACCGCACGACACTGTGATGGATAAAACAATGCCGCCAAAGGTAGCAGTGATGATTGCGCCCCTGTCAGTAATGCACCGATCAGGAAAATACTGATGCCAAGCAATAGGATACTGGAACTGACAAAGCCCGCAATGATAAACATGATAAATGCAGTCAGGTAAGCATATTTAATCACCTGAGTTGGATTCAGTTTATCCATATACCAGCCCATGATGACAGCACCTATCACCCCACCAAAAGGGAAAATCGCGGCAATTAAACTAAACTGCTGTGTGCTAAAACCTGCGGTTTTTAAAATGGTTGGCATCCAACTGGTCAGCAAGTAGAACACTAACAGGCTCATAAAACAGCACAGCCATAACATCACAGAGCCCCACAGATATTTGCCCAAAACTGTTTTCACTGGGCTTTCACTGCGATCCACGTCAAGGTGTGGCAACTCGATTTTAACAGTATCGGTAAATGCATAACCTTGAATCTTTGCCAGAATCTGTTGCGCTTTGGCTTGCTGCTCTCGTTTAATCAGATACGGGACTGATTCTGGTAATTTCACTAATAACACCGCCACGAGGAACAAGGGAATAATGCCACCCAAAATCACCACTTTGGCCCAACTGAGATTTTCCAGTAAATAGGCAGACAATAGACCACCACAGGAAATCCCCAACATAAACCCACAACCTGCTAACCCAGTCAGAAAGGCTTTACGTTTCGCAGGCATATATTCTGAAACGATGGTACTGATATTTGGCATGGCAGCACCCAAGCCCACACCGGTAATAAAGCGGTAAATCATCAAGTCCTGCGTGGAAGAAGCAAAACCACATAGAATCGTAAATACTGAAAATAATAAGGTCGTGAACACAATCACCCCTTTGCGTCCAAACCGATCTGCCAATGGTCCAGAAATAATTGCACCAATCGACATTCCCACCAACGCGGCACTGAGCACAGGTGCCAATTCTGGTTTGCTGATGCCCCAATCATCCAGTAAGGCAGGCGCGATAAAACCAATAATCCCGGTATCTAAACCATCACAAAAAAATACCAAGAAACCCAGTGTAAATACCAGCCATTGCAGTGGCGATAAGCTATCACGATTGATTACTGTATTAACATCAACTGTCTTCATCTTTATTCCCTTAAAAGCAAATTCTGTTAAAATTTTGTTTGTTAGATAAATAAAAAAGCTTGAGCCAATCTCTCCTTTAGGATTGTCTTACTTCATACATCCCATATTTAAATTCTGAGGATGGTGTTTTTGATTAGATGAGAAAAAAGGATGGTCATTACGATGTTCCATCCTTTTTTCTGTTAAGCGCTTAGCGCAGTACGTACGCTATTACTTTGTAAAAACTTCTCGCTATAGAGACGGTAATTACTTAATGCTTGATCATCCAGCCAGCTTTTAACTGCTTCAATCATCGGTGGTGGTCCACATAAATACATATCAAAAGCTTGTTCCGCCAATTGATCCCGATTCAAATGCTGATGGATATAACCTGTTTTTCCCAGCCAACGATCTGAGGCTTGGGTAATGATAGGTTGATAGTTAAAATTAGGCATCCGTTCAGCATAGGCCTGTAAACGAGACTGCTCACAGAGGTCGGCTTCCTGATTAACCCCGTAATACAGCTGGATTGTAGGGGCATTCGCTTGCTCGGCAATATTGTCTAACATGCCTAAAAAGGCGGATAGACCTGTGCCACCTGCAATAAACACCAACGGTCGTTGCACTTCACGCAAATAGAAACTGCCCAAAGGCGCTTCCATCATAATGGTCTGACCGACTTGGCAGCGTTCACGTAAATAATTACTCATCACCCCATCAGGCAATAAACGAATTAAAAATTGCAGTTGATTGTCTGGATTGGGGCGATTGGCAAAAGAATAAGAACGCCAATCCTCTGTCTCAGGGATTTGCAAGCGGGCGTATTGACCCGGCAGAAACTCAAGTTGCTTGGCATGTGAACTGGCATCGACATGCAGGATGGCGGTGGTCTCGGACACCAGTTCAAGCTTGGTCACTTTGCTGGCAATTTTTAAGGTTTCACCTGCATGGCACATCTCGGAGCTGTGATCAAAATAAAAAGCAGCATTGGATTTGACCCGCGTTTGGCAGGCGAGCATTTTACGCTCAGCCAAATCACGCTCGCTCAGTGCATCTTCATCGACATATTCCTGTTCATAAACGCCTGTTTCACACTGGCCCTGACAGGTCCCGCACACGCCCTCACGACAATCCAAGGGTAAATTGATGCCCTGACGAATTGCGGCATTCAACAGTAACTCATCCTCTTGAACTGAAATAAAAAAGGTCTTTCCATCGGCAAAATTAAGTGCAACTGAATGTCCCATCATGATGCTCCCTTAAACATGATAAAAATCTAAGACCGAATCAATTTTGTCATTCAGCAAAATCGTGTGCTGACGGCGAATACGAAATCCTTCCGCTGTGGGTCTTAGCAGATAAGTGGCATGTCCATAGAAACAACCTTCCAGACCTTGACGGTTATATAAAGTACTCCAGCCAACTTTGGCTTCAATCAAGCCATCTTGCAGGGTTTTGACCTGTACATTTTGAATGCTGTGCTGCGTGCGGGGTAATGGCGTGGCTGATGCCGCTTTGCCCGTACGGATACGAAATACGCGATCTTCCAGACCTGAGCGATCAGCATAATAGATATAAGACAGGCCCTGATTCGGATCTTCTACATAACGATGATCATCAATCCATTGCGGAATGTGATATTCACTATCTTCATCATAAAGTTCCAGATAAGCGTCCCAATCATAGCGATCACACAACTCAGATTTCTGATATAAAAATTGTGAAACAGCAAAATGTAATTCAGCAGTCATGGCTTAGACCTCCTCTGTCACCGTATCTAACTGGTAGGTAATATCCTGCATTTTTAAGGCCTTGCGATTTAAGCCATCCAGCATTAAGCGCTGCCATTGACCATGTTGATTGACATACAAGCCTTCATGCGTCAGTTCACGACCCGTGATCACAGGTTGAATCCCTAAATCCTGTGCATTCTGCGTCAGCTCATAACACCATTTATGCTGTCCACGGGAAATATCACTCCAACGCTCCAAACGCGCTTGGAAGCCTTTTTGCTGCTCACGGAATTCCACCAGATCATCAGGTGTACCTAAGCCAGAGACATTGAAAAAGTCTTCAAACTGGCGAATGCGGTTACGACGCGCTTCAGTCGACTCTCCTTTCACCGCCAAACATTGGCTGATCACTTCGGTTTTATTCCATGCCACAGGACGGACAATCCGCAGTTGAGAACTGATTTGATCCATGAAGAATAAGCTTGGATAGAGGTTTAGATTTCTTAGTCGATGCATCGCCCATTCAGCACGCTTAGCACCATATTTTTCCAGCAGATAAGGCATCACCGTGTCATAGCCAGGACGCACGGCTGGATTTGGCATGTCACTAAATAAGACACTGTGACCGTTTTTAAAACTGAACCAACCATCATCGGTTTGGTTATCACCTGCTCCTAATTTGCTGTAATCCAAGGTATCCAGATCATCGCCTTTGGCTGCATTGACCTGTTGGCGATGTTGTACGGTTGAGACATAGTTATAGTGCACAGTACTGACGTGATAGCCATCCAGACCATTTTCATTTTGCAGCTTCCAGTTTCCTGCAAAGGTATAGGCAGACTTGCCTTGCAGGACTTCCAGCTCACCTGTAGGTGATTGCTCAACCATTAAATCGAGGAATACTTTGGCATCCCCCAAAAAGTCTTCAAGGTGATCGGTGGCTTGTGTGTCCAGACTAACAAAAACAAAACCACGATAACTGGCAATGCGTCCCTGTTTTAGTCCACGACTCGACTTATCAAAATCTTCACAATATTCCGCAGGTGCTTTGACCTTGACCAAACGGCCATCAGACTTATAACACCAAGCATGGAATGGACAGGTAAAGGTGGATTGATTACCTTTAGCCACACGGGTTAAGGTCGCACCACGATGCTCACAGGCATTGACCATGGCATGTAATTGACCTTGACCATCACGGCTAATAATCAGCGGTTGGCGTCCAATCTGAACAGTTAAAAAATCATGATTGTTGGGAATTTCACTTTCGTGGCAGGCATAGATCCAAACTTTTTCAAAGATCAATTCCATTTCCAAATCGAAAAGCTCAGCTTCTGTGAACATCTCGCGTGCGATACGAAATACACCCTCTTTCGGGCGAAAATCCAAACATCCTGTGATGAAATCTTGCCATTCTGCAATATTACGTGGAGCCATTTTTATCTCCTTCAATCCATAAAAACCTTTTCATGATTGAAGCTTGATTTATGGCTGGACTCTATCCACTTTTTCCAGATCTTTATCCAGTTTGGGAATTATTTGGGGATTACTCTATTGCAAGATGATGAAGCCAATTGAGGTGAAAATATTTGCACCCCAACCAGACTCATCGAATCATATTTTAAGGAAGATAGGCCATTAATTTTTAATCGCCCGTGTTGCTAAAAAGGTCGGCATAAATTGATCTACCAAAAAACGTGGTTGTGGTTGATCATCTTCATAAAAGCTTTGAATAAGAAAACCTGCGGCCAATTGTCCCTGAATTAAATCCGTGAGGCTATGTCCAAACACCACCGCCTCACCTGCTTGCATCTTGGCATTGAGTACATCTGCACTCAGATCTTGAAGATCGGAATAAGGTAATTTATAAATCGGATGAATCAGCCCCTGTTTGGCATATTCAGGATTGCGATCTGCAATAAAAACCACAGGATTATAAAAACTGGCGATCAAAACCCCTTGCGGTTTGAGTACCCGATAGCATTCCCGCCATACCGCTTGGACATCAGCAACATACAGGTTTGAAATCGGTTGGATGATCAGATCAAATTCAGCATCCTGAAATGCCTGCAAATCACACATATCTCCTTGTACAGTCTTGAGCTGAAGCCCTTCCCGTTCAGCAACCATTCGGTCTTGCTGTAATTGTTGATCAGAAAGATCAAAGACCGTGACATTCGCACCCGCAGCCGCCAACACAGGTGCTTGTTGCCCACCTGCAGAGGCTAAGCACAAGATGTTTTTTCCGACAATATCACCAAGCCATGTTTTGGATAATGGTCTTGGCGTGATATGTACCTCCCAATCACCATGACGAGCTGCGTGAATCAGTTCATGGTCGACAGGTCGCGACCAAGCTTGCTGCTCTCTCGCTTGCTGATCCCAAGCTGCACGATTATGGCTGAGAAAATCGAAATGATGGATTGGCTTTGCCACAATGAAGCTCCCTTTTCTGACACTTAAATCATTCTAGATAGAAATACGATATCAAAGCGACAAAAGGAAGCCGTGTTTAGGACAGAAACTACTGCCTAAAAGACAGCTGAGGTCTTGCGATTTAAATTAATAGGCATAAGATGCAATTGCGGTTGCAATCGCCTTATCTTCATCATTGACCATGGTCATACGCATGGTGCAACCTTTACGACCTAGACGTAAGGTTTCCGCACGGGCAATAAAATGTTTGCCACGTCCTGGTGCCAGATAATCGACCCGCATATCCACCGTCGCTAAACGCGATACTTTTTTGATGGTATCTGGTAAATCTTCTGGGGTAGCACGGCGATAAAGCTGCTCCATCGCAACCACTCCACCAATACTGTCCAGAATCGTGGCTGCGACACCACCGTGTAAAATCTGAAATGCAACATTCCCCACTAGTTCTGGCTGCATCTCAAAATACGCTTCAATCTGATCATCGACCACTCGCATGACCATGCCACTGTATTTAAAAAATGGACAGGCATTGAATGCCTTGCACAGCTGTTTTAAAACCACTTGGTGGTCTGCCTTGGCACCTAGCTGAATATTCCCAGTCCAGTTTCTCTTTACATCATTCATACGCGGCCTACACTCAATGGAAAGAATAACTTTCCATTATTTTGCACAAATCTAAAAATATGGGGCTACAATAGCGGGGTTCTGTAATTGGGCAACAGCGCTAAGCTCTCCCTAGCGTGACTTAATACCTCAATTATTCCTATAGTGTAATACTGAACATCGAGATTGTTATGACTTATACGTTCAATCGTCCAGCTTTTCCTGCGACTCGCATGCGCCGTATCCGTAAAAATGACCAACTTCGTGCCATGGTCAGCGAAACTCATTTAACTGCGAATCATTTGATTTATCCAGTGTTTGTATTACCAGGACAGCAACAAACCCAAGACATTCCAAGCATGCCTAATGTGCAACGCTTGTCAGCTGATTTACTACTTAAAAAAGCAGAAACCTTACTTGAACTCGGGGTTTCAAAACTTGCCTTATTCCCTGTCACACCACAACAAGATAAAAACTTAACAGCAGAAGCCGCTTGGGATGACAATGGCTTGGTTCAGACGACCTGTCGCCTACTTAAAAAAGAATTACCAGAGATGGTCTTGATTACTGATGGCGCACTTGATCCTTATACCACGCATGGTCAAGACGGTATTATTGATGACACGGGTTATGTACTCAATGATGAAACCGTTGAATGCTTAGTGAAACAAGCACTCAGTCATGCTGCGGCTGGTGCCGATGTAATTGCACCAAGTGACATGATGGATGGTCGTATCGGTGCGATTCGTCAAGCACTAGAGCAAAACGATTTTATCTACACCAACATCATGGCCTATTCAGCAAAATATGCCTCAAGCTTCTACGGTCCTTTCCGTGATGCCGTTGGTTCTGCCAGCAATCTGAAAGGTGGCAATAAATACAATTACCAAATGGACGTAGGTAACCGTGCCGAAGCCTTGCATGAAATTGCACTGGATCTGCAAGAAGGTGCGGATATGGTGATTGTCAAACCGGGTATGCCTTATCTCGATGTAGTTCGTGAAGTTAAAGATACTTTTGGTGCGCCAACATTCATTTATCAAGTCAGTGGTGAGTACGCCATGCTTGCGGGTGCGATTCAAAATGGTTGGCTCTCTGACAGCGTGATTCTAGAATCGTTGATGTGTTGCCGTCGCGCAGGTGCAGATGGGATTTGGACGTATTTTGCGGAAGATGCAGCACGTAAATTAAAAGAGATGAAATAGAAGTTATATTTCATCTATCTGAAAATGATAGTATCTACTCCAGAGTCTTGTTGAGTTCTCATCCATTTTCTGGATTAGCCTTCGGCTCGACCTACTTTTCTTTCGGGAAAAGTAGGCAAAACCATTGTCATTCGCAAAACCTGTTCACTTCTTACATTTTTCTGATATTGAGGATGTATAACAGGACTTCTTTTAGCGTATATCACGCAGGTTGCGAATGACGTCTTCCGTGTAGCAAATTTCAAGATACGTTTTATCTTAGAAACCACTTAAATTAAAGTTATGCATATTGCCATCATTGGTGCGGGTATTAGTGGCTTAATGTCAGCATTGGAACTTGCTGAACAAGGCTGCTCTGTCGATATTTTTGACCAACAACTTGCAGGTCAAGCGGCCTCATGGGCGGGTGGCGGTATCCTTTCCCCCATGTATCCTTGGCGTTATGCACCCGAAGTGAATCAACTGGCGCAATACGGGAAATCACTCTACCAAACTTGGAATGAGAAACTACTTCCCATCACTGGCATTGATTTTCAAATCCACGATACGGGCATGCTGATTTTCGATCAGGAAGATTTCGAGGTTGGCTTGAATTATGCCACTCGATATCAAGAGCCGATGCAGCAATGCGAGTTGCTCAATCGCACCACACTCGAAAAGATTAATCCCTATATTTCCCAACAATTCCAACAGGCCATCTATTTCCCACAACTCTCAAATGTTCGTAATCCACGCTTATTACAATCGTTAATTTGCTACTTAAAACAGCATCCTGCCGTGCGCTTCTTTGAGCAGTGCCCTGTTGAAAAATTAATGATTCAACATAAAAAAGTTCAAGCGATTGAAACCGAAGATGGTCAGAAATTTAGTGCAGATCATGTGGTGATTACGTCTGGTGCATGGAGTCAGCAATGGGCCGAGCAAATTCAACGTAATATCCCCGTGCATCCCGTACAAGGGCAAATGCTATTATTTAAAACCCCTGAAAACTGGCTGCCAACCATGTGTATGAATCGGGTGATGTATCTGATTCCACGTCAAGATGGTCATATCGTCTGTGGTTCAAGCATGGCAGATACAGGCTTTAGCACTGCTGTGGATGAACACACCCAACAGGATATTCTCAACGCTTGTTTAGAGATGGTGCCTGAATTAGCGCAATTCCCGATTGTAAAACGCTGGGCAGGTTTACGTCCAAGTTCTCCACAAGGCATTCCCTATATCGGCGCAATGCCTGAACTGGAAAATCTTTGGGCCAATTTTGGACATTTCCGCAATGGTCTATGCATGGGTTCAGGTTCAGCACGTCTACTGCGTCAACTCATTTTAAGGCAAGATACGCTGGTTGATCCGAATGCTTATTCACCTCTGCGCTTAAAACAACAGGATTTAATTTCTTGCTAAAATTGCAGTTAAAGCCACATTTAAATCTGGGTATTGAAATTGAAAGCCCTGTTCCAACAGCGCCTTCGGAATCACATATTGGCCATTTAAAATAAGCTGTGCTTGCTCGCCAAGCATTGATGTAAATACACACTTAGGCATTCGCATAAATGGTTTGCGCTTTAAAATGTGGGCAGCCGTTTGAGCGAATTGTTGTTGATTGATTTGTTCAGGTGCGACAAGGTTATACACCTTTTGGCTGTGATTGGATTGCAGCAAAAAAACTATAGCATTCAGTACATCTTGGATATGAATCCACACGACAGGTTGCTGCCCCGAGCCAATTTTTGCAACCGCATTCAACCGAATCGGTAACAGCATTTGTGGCAAAATCCCGCCCTGTCCAAAAACCACACCTAAACGAATGATCTTGGTATTTTGTTGACTAAATTTTAAAGCGGTTTGCTCCCACTTCTGACAAAGTTCAGACATAAAAATAGCTTGCGGTGCTATATTTTCATCACAAACAAGCTTCCATTGTTCTTGTGGATCAATACCGTAATAACCAATCGCAGAACCAGAAATAATACATTTCGGAAAAATTTGCCGTTGTTCCAGCCATTGATACAATTGCTCTGTCACCGCAACACGGCTGAGTATTAATTGCTGCTTACGTTGTTCAGTCCAGCGTTTTGCGCCAATATTTTCACCAGCCAGATTAATCACATAATCAATTTGTTGCGTTTCAATTTGATCAAGATCACTCACCCAACGTAACTCTGAATGCTGAGAAACCCGATTGGGCTGTCGGGTCAGTGCAATGATTTGATATTGTCGTTCCAATAAAAAAGGCAACAAATGTGAGCCTATAAAGCCACTTGCGCCTGTGATTAAAACCGTCTGTTTTTGCATGGCACTCTCATCCCGCATGATATTGATCAGCTCGATATCTCAGTCTTAGCAGAATGAAAGTGAATTACAAGTGAACTTTGTTCAACTAGTTGAACATTTTATTGGCCATTCTCTGCGCTTGCGATCCATAAAACCAATAGGTAATTAAGAATAACGGTACAGCAATCACGAACCACATCGCCAATACTGTCAGCAAAAATTGGGGCTGTTTCAGATAGAGTAAAAAGTTCTGCCAAACTTCGGGATCTTTACGTGCAAAAATAAATAGACCGAGGAGTAAGCCACATGCATTATAGCCCCAAAAGATCAGACTAAAGCCGATGCTTAAACGTTTTCGTTCCTGTGGTGTCGGTGCACGGCGTTGTTGCTTGAGAAATTTGAATAAAATAACAATGATGGCAATTAAATAAGGAACCGCAGTCAGCACGCCACCAATACTATTGGGTAAAATAGCTGCCAGTACACCTGCCAACAACGTCGCAGTAAAACAAATTATAAAAAACCAGAGATAGTACAAACGCAATGAAATCATAAAGATAAACCTAATTAGACTGGCTTTAGAAAATAATTATAAATTTTTTTCACTTTTTTTTCATTTTTATGTCAACCAATCCTCAACCAGCAGCGTTATATAGGGTACAAGGTCGCAGCAACCGATTGTACATTGCACGGCATCCGCAATGTTTTCGGTGACCTTTCATTATGACTCTCCATCTTTAACAATGGTTGTGTTAGCAGCCAGAACCATTGAAAAAGATTTTGACCGACGATTTATCATCACTCGAATCGTCGGTTTTTATTTGCCTGTAATTTGGGTTTGATTAGGTATCGGCAACATACATTTTAATCAGCCCACCCTCATCTTCAGTTACCATGGTTAAAAATGTCCAACCACATTTTTCATAAAAATCATCTAAGTCAGTCACCAGATAAAGCTTTTCAAAGCCTAAACTTTTCATTTCTACTCGGGCAAAATCCAGCAGCTGTTTGGCGATATTTTGCTTTCGATAAGCCTCATCAACAAACAAAGCACATAGGTTTGGACTGAGATCTTTGCGCTCATGGAAATCATTGTCGATCACCCCAGTGCCTGCAATGATGTGCTGATGTTCATTCAAAATCACGTACCATTGCGGAATTCCTTCTGGCTGTTCAATCGAACTTTGTATGCTGTCTCGATAGGCCTCAACAGGAATCCCCCATTTATCTGAAAACCAGATTGCAGCCTGTTCTCGCAATTCAGGATGATTCGCTAATTTAATAATTTTCATCAATGCAGGATTAACCTCTTATACTCTACTCAAATGTATTCAACGCGATTTTATGATCAAACCGCAAAATGCGCAGCTGCTTACATAAATCTCTCATCTTCCAATTTCATATCTCTTTAGAATAATCCTAAAACTATAAAAATTAAGGGCAGATTGAATGAACAACATTATTTATTTTGAAATTCAGTCATCAGATCCACAACGTGACATTCACTTTTATCAATCGGTATTTGGCTGGCAATTTGAAAAAGTAGAAGGCCTACCGATTGAATATTATCGTATCGCAACCACAGGAATTCATGGCGGTTTATTACAACGTCCTGTAGCAACCCCAGCAACAGGATGTGGAACCAATGCCTTTACCTGTAGTATAGAGGTGGCAAATTTCGATGAAACGGCAGCTAAAATTTTAAGTTTAGGTGGGATTATCGCCATGGATAAATTTGCGATCCCGAACCGCTGCTGGCAAGGCTATTTCATCGACCTCGATCATAATACCTTTGGCATTTGCGAAATCGATGAACATGCGCAATAACGTACTCAAGTTAAATTAAAATTGTTACCGCCCCTTAAACTGCGGTGGACGTTTTTCTAACATGGCGCGAACCCCTTCTTGAGCATCTTCCGATACAAACAGCGGCATCAAATAATTGTTCATTTTTTCAAATGCAACTGTTTGCCCTTCCACGACTGCATCAGTCGCAGAAGCCAATAATGCCTGTACTGCTAAAGGTGCAGAAACACAGATTTCTTTGGCAATTTCAAGGGCACGTTCAAGTTGTTGCCCCGATTCGACAACCTCGGACACAAGATTTAATTCATAAGCCGTTTTGCTATTAAATGTTTTACCCGTCAGTAAATAAGGCATGGCTTTTTGCCAACCCGCAGCTTGTACAAAACGCACCGTTGCACCGCCAAAAGGCATAATCCCACGTTGCACTTCAAGCTGACCAAAGACCGTATTTTCACTGGCAATCACCACATCAGCATTCAGCATTAATTCGACTCCTGCGGTATAACAAATCCCTTGTACAGCCACCACCACAGGTTTAGTTCGATGCCGCCCGCCTGTTCCCCACGGATTTATTTGCTCTGCTTCAAAATTAAAAATACCTTGTGAAATTTTGGACTGTAATTCCACCAGATCTAAGCCTGCAGTAAAGTGATCGCCATGCGCAAAAATTACGGCGCAGCGTAGTTCAGGCTGGTTTTCATATTCGGTAAGTGCCAGAGATAGGTCATGAATCATATGGCTATCAAAAGCATTGCGTTTTTCCACACGATCCAGACCGATCAGCATAATCTGGTCCATGATTTCACGGCTTACTTTACCTAAGCTCATTTTATCTATCCTCATTGTTAAAATAATGGCATTCAGATCAAACTAGAGGATCGTTGAAAAATGATCAAGGCGGATCTTGTAGTGCTTTTCTGCTCAGTAAGACTCTCCCTTCTTCCTGAATACGTGCTACCTTATTCAGGTTTATTTTATTTTTAGATTCATTTATGACCGTGCGTTTTTTTCATACGTCTGACTGGCATTTGGGGCAGTTTTTTTATAATCATTCCCGCCACTACGAACATGAACAATTTCTGGCATGGTTACTTGAGCAGATCAAAACTAAACAACCGCATGCCTTGCTCATTGCAGGTGACATCTTTGATGTGATTAATCCGAGTTCACAGGCACAAAAACAACTCTATCAATTCCTTGCCGATGCACATGAGCTTGCACCGCATATGCAAACTTTGATGATTGCAGGCAATCACGATTCGGGTTATCGCATTGAACAAGTCGAGCCTTTATTAGAAAAATACAATGCTAAAACGGTTGGTGTGATTCGTTGGAATCAAGATAAAAGCCTCGATTTAGAACGTTTAATTTTGCCAATTTATGATGAACAAAATCAAATTGTGGCATGGTGTATTGCCCTGCCATTCCTACGTTCTGCTGAAATCACAGGTTTTAATGAGCACACCACCAATAGCCAAAATGCGATTGCTTATCTACACCAACAATTAATTGAAGAAGCCAAACGTCGTAAAACCGATGATCAAGCCCTGATTCTGATGTCACATGCGCATATGCAAGGTGGGGAAACCTCCGATTCAGAACGACCGATTATTATTGGCAATGAAGAAGCCCTATCTACAGCTCTGTTCGACGATAGCATTGATTATGTAGCACTGGGTCATCTGCATAAACCACAAAAAGTTCAGCATCCACATATTCGTTATAGCGGCTCACCGATTCCACTGTCATTTAGCGAGATCAAATACAATCACCAAGTGGTTGAAGTCACAATTGATCCAACAAAAAGTGAAGATTCGTTTAACTTTGAAGCTTTGCCGATCCCCAGAAGTATTCAACTGCATAAAATTAAAGATGAACTCACTGTAGTGATGCAACGCCTTCGCAATCTGCCAAATGAACCAATCGAAAATCTTGAGCATCGTGAATATGTTGATATCGAATATCATACCGCGACACCACCACAGCCTAATCTACGACAACAATTTGAAGATGCTTTGCCCAAAGATCGTTATCGGCTGGTACGGATTTCCAGACAATATCTATCCAATGAAAGCAATGCCGAGAGTAAGCAAAGTATTAGCTTAGAACCACCAACACCCGAAAAACTATTTCAGCAAATTTGGGAGAAAAAGGGCTATCACGCCGATGATGAAGTCACTCAAGACTTTATGAGTTTGGTCGCAGAAGCGCAAAAGCAACTTGAAGATGATCAGACTGTTTAAGGAGCTGCCATGAAAATTTTATCAATTCGACTGAAAAATTTGGCATCTCTGGCAGATGAACATTTTATTGATTTTGAAACTGAGCCTTTGGCCAGTGCAGGACTGATCGCCATTGTCGGAAAAACCGGTGCAGGTAAATCCACGATTTTAGATGCCATGTGCCTGGCGTTATTTAATAAAATTCCCCGTCTCAAAGAAAGTGACGGCAAACTGTTAGATGTCGATGGTTCGGAACTACTCACCAACTCCCCTTTAACGGTTCTACGTCGTGGCACAGGACATGGTTTTGCTGAACTGTGTTTTGTAGCACAAGACCAGAAACATTACCTCGCACGTTGGGAAATTAAACGTGCTCGTGAAAATGCCAGTGGCAAACTGCAAAGTGTACAACGCTCACTCAAATGCCTGACCGATGGCGTGGTGATTGCAGATAAAACCAAAGCGGTTGAAGCGCATATTCAACAAATTACTCAACTGAGTTTTGAGCAATTCACCCGTGCGGTACTGTTGGCACAGTCCGAGGTCACCGCTTTTTTAAAGGCACGAGATAATGAGCGTGGTGAATTACTCGAATATCTGACCAATTCCAGTATTTTTGCCAAAATTGGACAACTGGCGTTTGAAAAGACCCGTGAAATAAGCAACCAACGCAAACAACTGGAAAATGTTTTAGGTCATATAGAAATTCGTTCAGATGAAGAAGTTGCCGAATTACAGACTCAATTTCAGCAGATACAACAACAGGTTCAACAGTTGGAAGCCGACAAAGTTCAGCTTAATCAACAGCAACAATGGTTTGAACAGCGACAAAAACTCGAAACTGAAATCACACTGAAACAGCAACAGCATGACATTCAAATTCAAGCACATCAGGCTTTGGCAGCAGATCGCAATCGACTCAACCAACTCGAAACCTTTTCAGGTATTCGTCCGATTGTGTTCCAACAGCAACAATTGGAAAAAGCACTGCAACAGCTTGAACCTCAGATTCAACACAAGCAGCAGAACTTTACCGCTTTAAGCACCCAATTTGAGCAAGAAAAAGCGGCTTATACCCAAGCGGAAACGGCCTTAGATCAATTTCAAAGCTTTGAACAAAACCATCAGCATGAACTCACTCAAGTGCGTAAATGTGTACAGGAACGTGAATACATTGCCGATGAATATAAGAAAACCAAAGTTCGCTTAAACCAAAATGAAGCGCAACAACAACCATTGCTTGAGCAACAGCAGCAATTTGAACAAAGTCGCAGCAACCTATCCATACAACAACAAAGCTGTTCTGAACAACTGCAACAGAGTGCACAATTCTCCACTTTAGATAAAGGGCTCAATGCATACCTTCAACAACTGCAGCAATTTATTCAGCAATACCAAAAAGTCGAACAGAATTTAGGTTCGATTCAACAAGCGCAGTCCAAGCTTGAACAAGATCAGATCGTATTGAATGAGCTCATTCAAAAATTTGGCACACCACAACAGATCGAAAGCCAACTTGAGCAGAAACAAAAACTCAGAGAACAGCAACAAGCCCGACTGAATCAACTGGACCTGATTCAACAGAAGTTACAGCATTATTTTGAACTGAAAAAAGAACATGATGAACTAAGCCATAAGCTCAGTAGTGCACAGCAACAACATCAGCAACTTGAACAACAACTGCAAACCAGCGAAGTCGAATTCCAGTCAGCCAAAACTGAACGGGAGAAATTGCAGCAAATGTTGCAACAACAACGTTTATTACATGCTGAAAATATTGAACATCTCCGTGCTGAGCTCAAACACGGTGAAGCCTGTCTGGTCTGTGGCAGCACTGAACACCCCTATCGTGATGATGCCAGTCAGCTCTCCAAAGCCCTGTATGAGCTGCAACAACAGCAAGAGCAACAGGCCATTCAACAAGAGCAACAGTGCTTTCAGCTTTGGCAAAACGCACAGCAGCAATTTACCCAGATTCGTACTGAACTGACGCAATTGCAATCTGCTATGCAACAAGTCGATGACAAATTCAAGCTGCAACATCAGGAATTAGTCAAACATGCAGCACAGTTCGAGATCCAGCTAGATTTAACTCAGTCGCATGCTGAAATCACTACAGTTCAACAGCAATACATCAATGAGACAGCCCAATTCAAACAGCAGATTGAAATTGAGTTACAGCAACTACATCAGGCCAATAAAGATCACTATCACCTGACTCAAACGATTCAAAATATCCGCTATCAACTCGAAAGCGTACAGCAATTACAACAACAGATTCAGCATGTTGTAGATTGTCTAACGACTGATGAGCAAAACCTATGGCAGCAGCAAACGCTAAGCTCTGCTCAACAGCTCGCACAACATTTGCAGCAGCGTGTTCAACAGCTTGAACAAGCTGAAAGACTCAGCAAACAACAGCAGCAGCTTGAACAGCAACTGAATCTATTAAAGTCCAATTTAACCAGCTTGATCACTCAACATACCGAGTTTAATCAGCAACTCAAAGACACCGAACTCAAAGGTAAACAAAATACAGAATCAGCGCATCAATTGATTGTGGCAATGACAGGTTTAACTGAACTGAAAGCCAATGAATGGTTAAACCAACACGATCAACAGCGTCAGCAACTCCAAAATCAATACCAGCAGATCAAGCAGCATTTTGAACAGGCTCGTCAAAGCTTTGAACAGCAGAAAAATGAACTGGAACAGCTCAAAGCCCAACAGCAGCAGCAACAAGCTACCCTTGTCCAATCCAAGACTGAAATTCGAGCCTGGTTAGACCAGCATCCTGAATTTGAAGAACATCTATTAGCTGATTTACTTGCTATTCGAGCTGAGCAAGAACAGCACATTCGAACATCGCTACAGCATGCAGAACGCTTGCTCAATGAGGCCGCCTCTGCATTGAAAACGTTGCAACAGCAATTACAGACACATCAGCAACAACAGCCACCCATCGAACACAACCAGTTGCTTGAGCACATCCATCTCAATCATGAAAAATTACAGCAGCAAGCTGAACAACGTGATCAATTCAAACTGAAACTGGAACTACATCAGCAAAATGTTGCCAAGCAAAAGCAATTTGCAGATCAAATCCAGCAGATTCAGCAACAGGAACACCGTTGGAATAAAATTTCCAGTTTGATTGGTGATTCTAAAGGTAAAGATTTCCGTGATTTAGCCCAGCAATATAATCTGGATATTCTGCTTGAATATGCCAACCAACAACTCAGCATGTTGTCACAGCGTTATACCTTAAAACGTTTGGATAATTCCCTCAGCCTAGCCATCATTGACCATGATATGGATGGAGAAACTCGTTCAGTGGCTTCTCTTTCTGGTGGTGAGTCCTTCCTCACTGCTCTTGCGATTTCCTTGGCAATTGCCAATATGGCCTCTGGTTCAATGAAAATCGAATCACTATTTATTGATGAGGGCTTTGGGACGCTGGATGCTTCTTCGTTGCATATGGTGATGAATGCGCTGGATCAATTACAAAGCCAAGGGCGTAAAGTGGTGTTGATCTCGCATATTCAGGAAATGCATGAGCGTATTCCTGTACAAATTCAAGTACAGCCAATTGGGTCAGGTTCGAGTCGGATTGAAGTGGTAGGATAAATATAATCATACTTATGGAAATCAAACATCAAACAAAATGATCTCTTCCAACTCATGCCAATATTCAAGCGTATTTCTAATCAACAACTTGCGGAATACGTTTGTTTATATAGCTTAGAAACAAAACAATATGCTGTGCTATGCACTAATTTTTATAACCCTACATCCTCAAATGAGGATCATGCTTATTTTAAAAAACTAACCTTTGACTTGTTACTTGAAGAGTCACCTCTGTCTCGTTGTAAATGGTTTTCTACGATTGAACAAGCGATTGACCAACACTATTTAGAATTTAGTTAGTTACACTTTCTGATTGCACTCATGTGTGAGCAAATTTTATGATGATTAAATAATCACAATGCTTAAATCACATGAATCAAAATAAGGCGGTTATTTTTGACCTCGATCAAACCTTACTTGATCGAACAACATCGTTAATAAAATTCCTCACTTGGCAGATTAATTTCTTTCAATTGGTGCCTGCCAATGACAGAGAAAAATTTATCCAACGCTTTCTTGAATTAGATGATAATGGCAAAGTTTGGAAAGATCGTGTTTATGAAAATCTGATTCAGGAATTTTCAATTCAGCATCATGCTAAAGAAATACTTTTAGCCAGCTATATCAATGATTTTAATAAATTTTCATGCTGCTTTGAACATGTAAAAAACACCATCATCCAATTAAAACAGCAAGGCTATTTAATTGGATTAATCTCTAATGGCAGAACGCCCTTTCAGGAACATAATTTTTATGCACTAGGGCTAACTGAATTCTTTTCGAGCATCATTGTTTCCGAGGCAGTCGGACTTAGAAAACCAGATCCCGCAATTTTTCTATTATCTTGTCAGCAGCTCGGTGTTCACCCACAAGATTGTATCTTTGTCGGAGATAATGAACTGGCAGACATACAAGGTGCAAAGGCAGTCGGGATGAAAACCATTTTCTTTCATCCCAATCCAGTGATTTTCTCAGCAACAGCTGATCAAAATCTACATCATTTTAAAAACTTCATCGAAACACTAAAATGCCTCGAGTAAATAACTTCGAGAAAAAGAATCCCTTCAAGATAACCAATCTTCTAAGGATTTTCTCATCCATTATTCATTTTTATCCGCTGGGAAAGCCTTTGGTGGAGGAGCATATTTAGATGGCTTTTCTGGTGCGGCTGCATCAGCGGATTTCAGTGATTCAACTTGATAAATCGCTGTTCCAATAATACCTGTATTCTGAATTGAACCATTATCTGAATTTGCCGCATAAGCATCCTCGGGCTTACTAAAGGTAAAAGAAGCAACAGCAGAATCACTCTTACGGAAGCCTTCTATTGTAATTTCACTATGCGGATGAAGCACATAACCTGCATTATTTCGTGAAGCAGCACTGCCATCTAACACATCAATCCCATCAACACTTGCTACGACTTCATAGGTATTGTCGGTATGGTTTTCATATTTTAATTGGTAGCTTTGACCATCTTTTGCTGAGAGATAATAGTTTTGACCGTCACGAGATAAGGCAAATGGTTGATCAGCATCATCAACAATAGAAAAATTAATTTTCCCTGCTACCAACGAAATACTATTTACCGTCTTACCTTGATATTGTTTATTGGCATAACGAACTTGTGACTCAGCAATCGGTTGCTCTGTTAAGCGGCTTAAATTCACCTCGGTCACATGCGAGCTAATTTCATCGCCCCATTTGGTACCGAGCTTTTCATCTACAGCCACTTGAGCATTACTATCGCTCGCTTCTGCAGCCACATCACTCTGTTTTTTACTACAAGCTGCTAAAAATAAACATAGAATAAAAGAAATTAAAAAAACAGTTTTTTCATTTTAAACATGATCCTAAACTCAATTTTTATCTTTGTAAAAAATAATCTTTATTCATTTATACCGAAGTTCGATATAAATGAATAAACAGGTTATCTTAATTTATGCCGTTTTTTTCAACAGCAAATATATTTTATATAATTGTAATTTGTTCTTTATCTCTGCGAATATTTATTCAATTCACCCTATATTAGTCTAAATAATCCCGTGCGCCGAATAATGCAGTTCCTACTCTGACCATGGTTGAACCCGCCGCAATGGCGGCTTCAAGATCAGCCGACATCCCCATACTTAAAGTATCCCAGTCTTGCGGCTGTGCATGTTGAACTTTCACTTGATCAAATAAACTTTTAGCATCTGCGAATGCAGCATGATTTTCAGGTGCAGGAATTACCATCAAACCCCGTAAACGGATATTTGGCAGCAGGCTAATTTGCTGAACCAGTTCAGCGACCTCGGCTGGCTGACAACCATCTTTAGAATCTTGCCCATCAATATTGACTTGCAGACAAAGGTTCAAAGGCTTTTGAGATTCGATACGCTGACCAGATAAACGCTCAGCAATAATCAAACG
Source organism: Acinetobacter sp. C26M (assembly GCF_023702675.1). Taxonomy (NCBI): domain Bacteria; kingdom Pseudomonadati; phylum Pseudomonadota; class Gammaproteobacteria; order Moraxellales; family Moraxellaceae; genus Acinetobacter; species Acinetobacter sp. C26M. Next base: position 982,969 of record NZ_CP098478.1, on the reverse strand, counting down.
ATCAACCCCATGCACCCAGTCAAATTTTTCAGCTAGATGCTTAGTTTTATTGCGTTGAACATGACCAATAAAATGCCATTCGATCTCTAGGTCTTGTAGTTCTTCAATTTTTTCCAATGCTTCCTGCAAATAGTTTTCACCAAAGCAGCGCTGCCCGACTGCATACATTTCGCGAAGGCTGGCACTTGGATGTGTCTTGGAAACAGCCAACAACTGCACTGTTGCAGGATCACGTTGAACACGCTGACAGGCTTGTTCTATTTGATTTAAAACAGATTGGCGGGATTGTTGCGATTGATTCATTGACACAGTTCTCATTTACGAAATCTTTTTTTGCTTTCCATTCTTTAAGGTGTTGGTAAGCCTGAATGAAAGCCTTATATTATTCTACAAAATAATGAGACATTTTAGTTTGTTTCGGGGAAATTATGGATATTACAGAACTACTCGCCTTTTCAGTTAAAAACGGTGCTTCCGATTTACACCTTTCAGCGGGTATGCCTCCTATGATTCGTGTGGATGGTGAAGTTCGTCGCATTAACTTACCTGCGCTTGAACATAAAGATGTACACCGTTTGGTGTATGACATTATGAATGATAAACAACGTCGTGACTTTGAAGAAGATTTGGAAACTGACTTTTCATTTGAAGTACCTAATATTGCCCGTTTCCGTGTCAACGCATTCAACCAGAACCGTGGTGCAGGTGCGGTGTTCCGTACCATTCCTTCCAAAGTTTTAACTATGGAAGATTTGGGTTTAGGCTCAATTTTCAAAGAAATCTGTGATTATCCACGTGGGATTGTCCTAGTGACAGGTCCTACTGGGTCGGGTAAGTCCACCACACTCGCAGCGATGATCGACTATATTAACGAAAACCGTTATGACCATATTTTAACGGTCGAAGATCCAATTGAATTTGTACACCAATCAAAAAAATGTTTGATTAACCAACGTGAAGTACATCGCGATACCCATGGCTTTAATGCTGCACTTCGCTCAGCCCTACGTGAAGACCCAGACATTATTTTGGTCGGTGAGATGCGTGACCTAGAAACCATTCGTTTGGCACTAACCGCTGCGGAAACGGGTCACTTGGTGTTTGGTACCCTACATACCACCTCTGCTGCAAAAACCATTGACCGTGTTATCGACGTATTCCCAGCAGAAGAAAAAGACATGGTACGTGCCATGCTCTCTGAATCTCTACAAGCCGTGATTTCTCAAACACTATTGAAAAAGAATGGCGGTGGTCGTGTGGCTGCACATGAAATCATGATCGGTATTCCTGCGATTCGTAACCTTGTGCGTGAAAACAAAGTCGCACAAATGTATTCTGCGATCCAAACAGGTGCTAACTACGGTATGACCACTTTGGATCAAAGCCTAAAAACACTGGTGTCTAAAGGCTTAATTAGTCCGCAAACTGCACGTACTGTGGCAAAACAACCCGAATCATTCCTATAAAAATAAATGGATTAGAGAAATATCATGGATTTTAATGATTTACTCAATTTGATGATTCAACAAAATGCATCGGACTTATTTGTCACCGCAGATGTTGAACCTTCAATGAAAATTAACGGGCAGATCGTGCCTGTCTCTAAATCGAAACTTTCAGGGGAAATTGTGGGTCAACTGGTTCAATCCATTATGACCGACAAACAGCGGAAAGAATTTGCAGAGACCCGTGAATGTAACTTCGCGATCATGAACCGTGAAAAGACGGCGCGTTTCCGTGTCAGTGCTTTTCAACAACGTGATATGCCAGGTATGGTACTGCGTAAGATTGAAACGCATATTCCAAGCATGGACGACTTGAAACTACCTGAAGTGCTGAAAGAATTGGCGATGACCAAACGTGGCATCATTATCTTTGTTGGTGCAACAGGGACAGGTAAATCGACCTCTTTAGCGTCAATGATTGGTTTCCGTAACCAAAATTCCAAAGGTCATATCATCACCATTGAAGACCCAATCGAATTTGTGCATCAACATGCAGGCTGTATCGTGACGCAGCGCGAAGTTGGGATTGATACCGATTCATTTGAAATTGCGCTAAAGAATACCCTACGTCAGGCGCCAGATGTGATCTTGATTGGTGAGATTCGTTCGCGTGAAACCATGGACTATGCCATCGCTTTCGCAGAAACAGGTCACTTGGTACTCGCTACCCTGCATGCCAACAACGCCAACCAAGCCCTCGATCGTATCATTCACTTCTTTGAAGCAGACCGTCATAGTCAATTGTATATGGACTTGTCGCTGAACTTAAAAGCACTCGTCGCACAGCAATTGATTCCAACACCAGATGGTAATTCACGTCGTGCTGCGATTGAGATTTTGATCAATACTCCACTTCTGGCTGACTATATCCGAAAGGGTGAAATTCACGAGATCAAAGATCTGATGAAACGTTCACGTGAGTTGGGTATGCAAACCTTTGACCAAGCGTTATTTGATCTTTATAAAGCTGGGCAAATTACCTATAAAGATGCATTAAAGCATGCGGATTCGCCAAACGACTTACGCCTCACCATCAAACTTTCCGAAGAAGGTGCAGACCAGTTACTGAGTGCCAGCCGAAATATTACCTTTGATGGCCAATAATTCAAACTAAGCCATTAAAAAAGGGAAGGTTTTTGTAACCTTCCCTTTTTTATTTGTTCAATTTTCGTGAACACTTAAATGTTTACTCAATACAACTTATTTTTTACGATAAGCCTCTTGGCATTCTGCATCACTACAGTAGCCGTAAAGATTTAAAGAGTGTCCTGTTAAAGCAAATTGATGTTTATCTGCAACTGAATGTTGCTCTTTCTCGATAATATCATTCGTAAATTCAACAACTTTATTACAGTTTAAGCATACTAGATGATCGTGATGATCTTCTTGCATGATTTCAAAAACTGAATGGTTATTTTCAAAATGGTGACGCTGAATAATACCCGCAGCTTCGAATTGTGTTAACACACGGTAAACCGTTGCTAAACCAACATCTTCACCTTGCTCGAGCAAAGTTTTATAAATATCTTCAGCACTCAAATGATGTTGTTTTGAATTTTCTAATAATTCCAAAATCTTAATACGAGGAAGGGTAACTTTAAGTCCAGCTTTGCGTAAGTCTTGATTAGAAATCGGCATAAAAAAAGGTCTCTCAACAAATCTTAAGTTGGAATAGGCAATAGAGTTTAGATGCAGTATGATCTATCCTTGAATCAAATGCATCATCATTTATCAGGATAGTGTAGCAAAATGCAAAAAATCATGCTGGCGTTGTTCGTCACTACAGTACTTAGCGGTTGTTCAGTCTTTGGTGTTTATAAAGTTGATATTCCACAAGGAACACCATTAACCAAAGCACAAGCTTCTCAAGTACAAGTGGGCATGAGCTTTCAGCAAGTCCGTTTCTTGCTTGGTAGTCCAACAGTAACAGATCCACTGAATCCGCAACGCTGGGACTACATCTACAACTATATCCCAGGCACTTATGCGAAAAAAGCAAAAATACCTGCGGCACACGGTCAACATTTAAAAGTTTATTTTGATGCAAATGGTAACGTAGAACGCTTAGAAGGTTTAGATACGATTCCAGAATCACAACCTGGTTTACCGGCATCAAAAGAAGCTATTTTGACTGCGCCACCACTATAACGGCTTTCCAGTAAAAAGAAACCCCTCATCGAGTCAATCATGAGGGGTTTTATTTATCAGCTTTATGCCTTAAAACGATTACCTTTGATAAATCGCCCAACTGGATTCTTTGCTGCCCGCTTACGTCGAATATCATTCGGGTTGATGGTGAGTGCCCGATAGATTTCAACTCGGTCTCCTGCTTGCAGGACTGTATCCGCGTCAATTCTGCTACCAAATATACCTAACTGTAAAACTTCTGGTAGTACCGTCTGTGCTGCTAAGCCACTGGTATCAATTGCCTGTTGAGCCGTCATTCCCTCGCTAAAGCTGACAGCAATATGGAATTGCTGTTCAGGGCTTGAAAAAGCGACCCAAACTTGTTTAGCCTGCTCCATTACAGCACTTGTCCCATCACAGCAATGATTGCCACGACAATTGAAAGCGGTAACACGATACGGATGGCAATACGCCAAATGTTATAAAACAACTCATTGCTAAAGCCCATTGCTTTACGCAGATGACTAATCTTCATAATCCAGCCAGCAAATACTGCGTAAATCAAGCAAATCAGTAATCCCCATAGCATAAGCAGGCTATTAAAGATTTGTTCCACTTGTGGTATAGCCCAAACAGCAATAGCTGCAAGCAAAATCGCCCATTGAATCACGATCGCAAGCTGACGCTGTGCTAGCTGTTCTTTTGCAAATTGAATTAATAAGGCTGCTGACATGATGGCAGCAAACACCCATGCCAATGCAGGTAACTGTGCCTGCACAGAGAAGAAACCAAAGGCAATCACAGCAAGTAATTGCGCCACCCAAATTGGCAAGGCTGTACGTGTTGCAGCTCCCTGTTTTTTCACTGCGACTAAACTACTTTGCCAATACAAGCCAAGTCCTAAACCACTTGCAACCAAAGCAAGCACTGTGGCATTGCCCCACTCTTTAAACTCGATTCCTGTCCAATGCCAAGCCGTTAGATCTGTTCCCATTACATTGGCAAGAATAAATGCGGCAATCACACCAATCGTTGTCAAAGCGATTAAAAATTGGCGAGGAATAAAAGATAATCCAAGTGCAACAATGGCAAGGGCTGCAAAAACAATCTGACCTGATACAGCAAGCGTTAGCTGTTGGCTCACGACATGTGCTGTAGTAGTTAAGACACTACCTGCAAAAAATGGGACAAAAACAACTGCTAACCAACCCACAATACGCCATCTTGGTGAAGCATCCGCGTCACGCGTCAGACTTGAAAGTGCTTGTAATGCTGTGGTCTGTGAACGCTTTGCTAAAGCAATTTCAAGATAACCGATGGGTAATGCCAACAAAATCATTGTACCTAACCAAAGCAACCAGAAATCGAACTGACGATCAATCTGGATTCCAACGGTAGGTGCCAATGTCGTAATCATGACAAAAGATAGGCAAAACGCCATCACTGGAGCCAGCCAGCGTGACAGAGTTGTGTCCTGCATAATGCATTCCTTGAAAAATCTTTGAACTCATTGCACTTTATGGAGTTTGCAATGAAATATTCAATCTATTTTGCCTTTCTCAAGCCTGAAAATCAAAACAAAAGATCTCGAAAGAAAGAAGCAAATCACCTTACGGTGATTTGCTGCGCACGAATTATTATATTATTAAGTAAACCCCTTATGTACACTCATACCACACCTTATTATTATTTATCATAAGGGGTCTTTTATTATTGTCTTATTATTATGAGAAGAATCGAGAAAACCAGTTTTTCCCTTTTTTCTTTTCATTTTCTTTAATGATTCCGATCATATTTTCTTTTACTGCACCGACATAATCAGCATCATCATGGCGGATATGATTAATTAACCATTTCGAGAGTGCTTCATGCAGCTCACTATCAATTTCTTGCCCCAACTCAAAACGTTGACGATAGGTCTCTATCTTTTTGATAAATAAGTCATGTACACGCTTATGTGGTACACGATATTTATAGTTTGCTTCTTCTTGTAAGCTTTCTTCAAAGGTAAAATGAGACTGGGTATAATCAATGATATTATCCAAAATACCTTTTAATTTTGCCCGGTCATCCCCCTCATTTAATTCATCAATTTCATTAATATAATCTAGAATACGACGATGTTGATCATCGATCACCTCGATTCCTGTATTATATTCGACAGACCATTTCATACCCATATCGAACCCCAAACCATATTTGATTTATTGAATAAGGATATAATATCGGCAAATGAATTAAATAAAAACACAGCATTTTTGTCAGAATTTAAATATTTTTCAAATAAATAAATTAACCCATTGTTTTGTATTTATTTTAATATTTATACCAATCAAAACACTCAAGTATTTTTTAACCAACAAGAAAAATTATCTATCTAATTTTATTGATATAACTAGAAAAAAAGACATACAGATTCCATTAAAATCCTGCTAAATATATATTCCAGTTATATCTTATATATTAATATTGATCGGCTTTTGTTACTCGTTTTAATGCCGGATTTTCTGCTTCACGGATTAAGCGTTCGACTCGAGTCAATGCATGCTGAATCGGTTTACCATGCTGGAATAAAATCATTTCCCCTGCTTGATATGCTGTCCATGCCTCATTATGTGTTAATGGCTCTGTCGTAATCACTGCAACGCGATCTTCAGGCGTGGTGACTTGACTAAAATCGACCTCAACATCGAGATCAATTAAATGTGCAGGTTGAAATGGATATTCTCGTACTAACCAATGCAACTTAGTCGTCGCATAGCTAAATAATGCTTTACCATTGGAAAGACAGAAATTAAATGTGCCGTGCTCTGCAATTTGTGGCGAGATACGTTCTAACAGTGAGAAAATTTCTTCTAAACTTGGTTCTGTATAGCCAAATGCTTCAACCATCTGATCCAATAAATAGCAAAATGCCAGTTCACTGTCGGTATTACCTACAGGCTCAAATCGCCCACTCAGTGTAGGTTTGAAGTCATGCAAATCGCCATTATGCGCAAAAATCCAATGTCTACCCCATAGCTCACGCAAAAAGGGATGTGAATTTTCGAGGTTGATTTTTCCCTGTGTCGCTTTACGAATATGTGCAATGACGTTACGAGACTTGATTGGATAATTCCGAATCAGATCAGCAATCGGAGATTCAACCGCAGATTGATTATCAACAAATAAGCGGCAAGCTTTATCTTCAAAAAAAGCGATCCCAAAACCATCACAATGATCAGAGGTTACCCCTGCGCGTTGTGAAAACCCACGAAAAGAAAAAGTAATATCTGTCGGGGTGGCGCAATTCATTCCTAATAGCTGGCACATATCTTTAAACTATCAAACATCTATGCCTATTGTGCATGAGGGATAGATGGCTTGTAAATCTCAATATGTGCTCACTATTAGATTAAGAATGATAAGGCACTAACGTTGCACCATCTTGTTCATCACAAAAGAGGTTGCAATCTTATTCACCTCAAGGAAAACGAAATAATCTAAGCATTTAAAATCTTCATCATAGAACGCTTGTTTTGATAGTTTCGATTGCATTCCCAAATAGGTCTGAAACAGTTTTGGCATGCGTTCATCTTGCGGGAAACTATAATCAGGACGTTCTGGTTCAAAGCTACGTTTTGAACGAATATCTATAGTCTGATGCTCGCCTAGCTGTTGAATCTGACGATGGGTGTAATAAGCACGTGCCAAATTATCTTCTAAATGAATACTGACACAGCCCATTAAATACTTGGCACGCATAGACCACAATACTTTAGGCGTCAGGTTCAACCATAGCATTGATAGTGCTTTACCCGAACGGAACTTTGGATGAACACAAGTTCGTCCAATCTCGAGAATACTCGGTAAATGAGAAAATTGAGGAACGATTTCAAATTCTTGAGCACTGTAACTCTGTCCAATTTCATGACCTTGGAACAATTTAAGGCGCGTATAGGCTACAATTTCGCCTGTCCATTTTTCACGTAATACCGCGTGCTCGCAACCAAAATCATATAAGTCTTGGTCTAAACCGTCTTCAAAGCGCATCCCAAACTGATGGCTAAATTGTGTTGCTCTAAAGCGTTGTACTTCTTGTAATTCTTTTAAATTATCCACCCATTCAAAACGGAATTGATTTTGAGCTGGCTTGTGGCGTAGGGGTAAAGTCAATGTCTGGCGATATTGATTTAATTTTTCTAGCATAATGAAAGCTCCTTATGGCTAGGTTCACCTTAAAGCGCTTAAATGACACTGCAATGACTAAAACATGAACAACTGATGACGAAAAAAAGAGACCTCGAGGGGTCTCTTTTAAAATCAATAGAATAAATTAATGTTTGGCGCGGTTGGTAATCAATGTACCCACGCCATGATCGGTGAAGATCTCTAATAGGCTTGCATGCGGTACACGTCCATCAACAATATGCGCACTTACAACACCGCCTTTAACAGCATCTAATGCACAACCCACTTTTGGAATCATACCGCCATAAATCACACCTGTTTCGATCAAACGATCAACTTCCTGTGTGCTTAGGCCTGTTAATAAGTTTTTATTTTCATCCAATACCCCTGTGATATTGGTGAGTAGGATCAACTTTTCAGCGCCTAAAGCTTCTGCAACTTTTCCAGCCACAAGATCCGCATTGATATTATAAGTATTACCTTCCTCATCCACACCTAAAGGTGCAATCACTGGAATAAAATCACTTTGGGTAAACATTTCTAGCACATCAGTTTTGACACCAGTGACTTCACCCACCATGCCCAAATCAATTTGCGAAATAGAGCCGTCTGCTTCTTGTTTTTCCATCAACAATTTACGCGCACGCAGTAAATTACCATCTTTACCCGTTAAACCAATGGCACGACCACCGTGTTTATTAATCAAATTCACGATCGATTTATTGACACTACCGCCCAATACCATCTCGACCACTTCCATCGTCGCTTGATCAGTCACGCGCATACCATCAATACGATCAGACTCTTGTCCTAGGCGTTTTAGCAATGAATCCACCTGTGGACCACCACCATGCACTACGATTGGGTTTAAACCCACTGTTTTTAACAACACGATGTCACGGGCAAATGAACTTTCCAATTCAGGATCTGTCATCGCATTACCACCATATTTTACAACCAGCGTTTTTCCTGCAAAACGTTGGATATACGGCAAAGCTTCGATCAAAATTTTTGCTTTATCAATGCCGATATGCTCGTGTGGCATGCGTCTCTCCTTTTAGGCCTGTGCGAGTTCTTGTGCAATTTGTGGATATTGATCTTGCAACATAGAAACAAACTTCTGACGAATTTCAATTAATCGGTTCTGATTATCAGCATCAAAACGGACGGTAAAATATTCACCAGTATTTGATGCTCGAATAATGCCAAATCCATCGTCAAAATCAAGTCTTACACCATCAATTTTACTTAAACGGGCGCCTAAACGATGACTTAAAATTTCAATATCATTTAAAACCTGCTTAGGATCGGCATCATACGTGCTGATATAGGTATCTTCTGTGCAATAACGTTCTGGGTAAGTAGCCAATAACTCAGACATGGTCGCTGCGTTGGTTTGGGTTAAATATTCCATCACACGTAGTGCTGCATACAAACCATCGTCATAACCAAAGCCACGCCCATCATTAAAAACATAGTGACCTGCATATTCACCACCAAATACGGCAAAACCTTTTGATTGCGATAAATAAGCACGCAAGAAGCTACTGCCCGTACGAATCATTTTGGCTTGACCTTCCAACCCCTGTACGGTATCCGCCACCATCCGCGAACACTTCACATCAAACACAATTTCTTTATGCGGGTGCTGCTGTAAGCACATCTGTGCAAATAAAGACAGTAGGCGGTCAGGACTAATAATATGTGCATTCTCGTCGAGTAAAACGACACGATCGCCGTCACCATCCAATGCAATCCCAAGATCAGCTTTTTCGGCAACAATAGCGGCTTGTAACTTTATTAAATGTTCTGCATGCGACGGGTCTGGTGCGTGATCAGGAAAATGTCCATTTGCTTCACAGCGTAAAGCAATCACCTCACAACCCAGTTTTTCTAAAACCAGTTTGGCGCAACGCCCTGCTGAACCGTGTAATCCATCTAGAACGACTTTTAATGGTCGTGTTAACTGAATATCACTTATCAAGGCATCCTGATATTGCAAACAATATTGGGGAACAATTTGATGTGCAGTATTTTTCAAATGCAGAATATCTTCAAGATTAGGTATAGACACTTGTGCAAACTGCCCCACCTGTTGAATCGTTTCTGGTGTTGGTGGCTCACCTTTTAAAATCCATTTAATACCATTATCCGATTTCGGATTATGACTTGCTGTGACCATCACCCCATTACCACCAAAATCACGAGCAATGTAATACATCATCGGGGATGAACAACATCCAATGTTGGTGACTTGTAGACCCTGTTTTTCGAATATTTTTTGAATGATATTGGCATAGGTAGGACTAGTTAAACGCGCGTCATAACCAATCACAACATGCGTTTGTTGAGCATTTTTATATTGTGACGCTAAAGCGTAAGCAATTGAGCTAATAATACTTGGTGTTAAATGACTTAGCTTTCCGCGAATATCATAGGCACGGAAAACACTCAGAGGAAATGTATGTTGTATATTCACTGTAAGCCCCTATTTTTATAATCTTTTGATCCATAAAAAAAGCAGAAACTATTAAGAAATTAATTAACCCTTATTCAGAAAAATTAAAATAATTAGTCAGCTGCTTTGTAATATATATCAAGGCAACAATCAATATGAAAAATGCAACGTTTTTCAGCAAAACATTGCATTTAAAGTGATAATTACTGAAAAATCTTATTGTTTCCCAGTATGACCAAAACCACCTGCTCCACGCTCAGTCGCAACGAATTCGTCTACTTGTTCAAATTCTGCTTGAACCACTGGAACCAATACATATTGAGCTAAACGCTCACCTGGTTCTAAACGGAAACTATTTTGTCCACGATTCCAAACTGATACCATCAACTCGCCTTGGTAATCAGAATCAATCAAACCAACCAAATTACCTAATACAATCCCATGTTTATGACCGAGGCCTGAACGAGGTAGAATTAAACCCGCAAAATTTGGATCTTCAATATAGATCGCCAAACCTGTTTTCACTAAAACAGTCTCACCTGCAGCAATATCAATCGCTTCATCTAAACATGCGCGTAAATCTAAACCAGCTGAACCCGTGGTTGCATAAGAAGGTAAAGCCCACTCTTGACCTAAACGTGTATCTAATACTTTAACTTGAACTTTCATTAAAATTTCCTACTTACAATTTCTTAACGTTTCAACAATGCTTTTAAATTGGCAAGGTATTGCTGAGCTTGTTCTTTTGGATCGACATTGGGTGCCAGTTTCTTTTTACGGCCATGCCATTCCAAATCATCTTGCGGCATTTCATCCAAGAAACGACTTGGTGTCATTTGACGCATTTGCCCGCCATTTTTACGTTGCTCTGCCAAAGTTAGGGTCAAACCCTGACGAGCACGGGTAATGCCCACATACATCAAACGGCGTTCTTCCTCGATCGTTTCTGATGCAATCGAGTTCTTATGTGGCAATAGCTCTTCTTCCAAGCCAATCATATACACATAAGGGAACTCCAAACCTTTCGCAGCATGCAAAGTTAATAAATTCACTTTATCAGTGTCTTCTTCTTCCTGCTGCTGCTCAAGCATATCCAGCAGTACCAGCTTACGAATCACACTTTCAATATTTTTCTCATCTACATCATCGGTACGATTCAATAGATTTTGAATACTGCTATACAAGCTTTCAATACTGTCGAGTTTGGTCTTCTCTTGTGCAGGTGTCGCAGCCTGTTCACGAATATAATCGATATAGCCTGCTTCGTTGATCATCTGACGAACCTTTGGCATCGGCTCATCATCGTCTAAAAGCTCACGTGTAAATGTCGCGATGAAATCAGCAAACTCATGTAATTGAGTCGCAGCTTTTTTCGGCAATACCATACTTAAGCGTTGATCTGAAGATGCAGTCAGCAAAGACAGCGTATTTTCCTGTGCAAATAAACCTAATTTTTCTAAAGTCACAGGACCAATAGCACGCTTTGGGGTATTAATAATACGTAAGAATGCGCTGTCATCTTCAGGGTTAATGATAAGACGTAAATAGCTCATCACATCCTTAATCTCAGCGCGTGCGAAGAAGGATTGACCACCCGATAATTTATACGGAATTTGCATCTGACGCAGTTGGGTTTCAATCACACGGGCCTGAAAGTTACCGCGATACAGCACTGCATAATCTTTCCAGTTCTTACCATTCATCAGCTTATGTGTGATCAAGTCTTTCACCACACGTTCTGCTTCATCATCATCATTTAAACAGGTGATGACACGAATGGTTTCACCGTGACCTTTATCACTCCACAATTTTTTATCGAAAATATGTGGATTATTTTCAATCACGGCATTGGCAGCTTTTAAGATACGGCTGGTTGAACGATAGTTCTGCTCCAGCTTGATTACTTTGAGATTATGGAAATCATCTTTCAATAAAGCCATGTTTTCAGGCTTTGCACCACGCCAAGCATAAATGGATTGGTCATCATCACCTACAGCAGTAAACTGCCCCATCACTCCAACCAAAAGCTTAACAAGCGTATATTGGGCGGTGTTGGTATCTTGATATTCATCCACCAATAAATAGCGAACACGGTTCTGCCATTTATCACGGACTTCAGCATTTTCCTGAAGTAAACGTGTTGGCATTACGATCAAATCATCAAAATCAACGGCGTTATAAGCACGTAAATTGCGCTCGTAGAGCTGATAAAGATGCGCGAATTGGACATCCTCAACCGTTTCACAAGTTGAGTGTGCTTGTTCAGGTACGATCAGATCATTTTTCCAATCTGAAATTTTCTTCATTGCCTTAGCAAGCAGTTCTTTACTCTCTGCACCCGACAAATTGTCACGCTGCATCAAATCCATCAAAATTCGTTTGCAGTCATCAGCATCTAAAATTGAGAAATTGTTTTTAAGCGGCAGATGTTTTAATTCTAAACGGAGTAAATTTAAACCAAAGGTATGGAAAGTCGAAACCGAAAGTCCTTTTGCTTCTTCACGTGAGAGCAGTTTTCCGACACGCTCTTTCATTTCACGCGCAGCTTTATTGGTAAAGGTCATCGCAGTAATACGATAGGCAGGAATTCCACACTGCTGTACCAAAAAAGCAACTTTTCGGGTAATTACAGAGGTTTTACCTGAACCTGCACCTGCAAGTACCAACAATGGCCCCTGAACATATTTCATGGCCTCAAGTTGTTTGTCATTAAGTTGACTGGCAGATGACATTGGTTATACCTCTCTCGTTTCCGAGCCTGTTTTTTCGAGCACAATTATAGACATCTCTGTTTTAGAATCCCAATAGTAAATCTAGGGATATGTATAAATTATGATGTTTCAATTTTTAATAGCGACACAGTTTGTCGTCTATTTTTATATGCAATAAAAAAACCACCCGAAGGTGGTTTTTAGAAATCAGTAAAAATTACTGTTTAGCATAAATGCTGATTTCTACACGGCGGTTTTGCTCTTTACCAGCAGCAGTTGTGTTTGAAGCGATTGGGTTCGCTGAACCTAAACCTTGCGCATCAATACGGCTACCAGAAATGCCCTGACCAGCTAAGTAGTTTTTAACTGATTGCGCACGTGCTTGAGATAATGGGATGTTGATTGAATCATTACCCGTGTTATCTGTATAACCCGTTACAAGGATCGCACTCTTGTTATCTTCACCTAAAGTTTGCGCTACTTTGTTTAAAGTACCGTAGAAGTTAGGTTTGATGTTTGATTTGTTGGTATCAAACGTAATGCTACCAGGCATGATTAATTGTACAGAACCATCTGGGTTACGGCCTACTTCTACACCAGTACCCGCCATTTGTTCACGTAATTTTTTCTCTTTATTATCGAGATACAAACCACCAGCACTACCAAGAATTGCACCAATTGCCGCAGCACGGTTGTTTTGCTTACTTGTATTTGCGTTACCCTTAGAAACACCATAACCTGCAGCAGCACCGATTAATGCACCTAAAGCTGCTTTATCGTATTCTACGCCACCGATGTTATTACCAGTCGTTTGGCAACCAGAAAGTACCAATCCAGCCCCTACGAGTGTTGAAATTACTAATGCACGCATTGCGTTGCTCCTGTCTATGTATTTTGTTGTCTGGACAAATGATGAATGAGAAAATGGCGCTAGACCATTGATTTTTTGTTAATAATAAACACTTTATTTGTAGTTTTGTAATATTTTGATGCATTTTACTTGATCAAAGCAACATAATTTCTCCATTGTTGTACTCATCTCACAAAAAATCAATAATGAGGAATACATCACAAAATAAAACCATGTAATTTACCCGCAAACTTGACAAGGCTACCGCGACTCTTTACCAATAAAAACCAATCTACGCATTTGAATATATAAAAAATGTCAATATCTTTAAATATACAGTTGTATTTCAACATCTGTTGTTTATAGTTGGAACATCTCTTTTTTCAAACATATGCACTCAAGGTTCGATTTATGGCTACCGCTAATAAAAAAGCATCCCTATTGCAAAAAGTCAGTAAAGGATTAACCGTTAGTTCAGTGATTACTGGCAGTACCTTTTTTCATGGTCCGCCCGTCCTTGCACTCGGTCTCACCAAATTATTTAAACAATCTGCAAAAGTAGATGAAACAAATATTCAAATTACCAACAGTTGGTTAGGGGTAAACAACTGGTTGATTGACAATGTTCTGCCAAATTTACAATGGGACATCAGTATTGATGAACAACTCGACCTGAATTTACAGGGACGATATCTGATGATGTGTAACCATCAAAGCTGGGTTGATACCACTGTGAATCAGTATTTTGGTTTGACTCGTATGCCACTCACTCGCTTCTTTACTAAATGGGAACTTATTTTTATTCCTTTTGTGGGGCAAGCTTTCAAAATATTGGGCTTCCCAATGATGAAGCGACATAGCAAAGAGCAAATTGCAAAAAATCCAGAACTAAAATCACGCGACATGCTCGAAGCGCGTAAAGCCTGTGAACAATTACTCAGTCAACCTTTTACTTTATTAAATTATTTAGAAGGCACTCGCTTTACTCCTGAAAAACATGCTGCACAGCAGTCCCCTTTTCAAAATTTACTCAAACCCAAAGCTGGTGGTTTAGCCTTGGCGCTCAGTATTCTGGGTGATCAAATTGATGCATTGGTCGATATGACCATTGTGTACCCTGATGGTGCACCCGGTTATGGCGAATTTTGGTTAGGTGATGTATCACGTATTGCTGTTGATTTACGTAAAATAGAGATTCCAGATTGGGTGCTCGGTGGCAATTATGAAGATGATCCAATTTATCGTGAACGTTTTCAAAAGTGGGTCGATCAAATCTGGACTGAAAAAGACCAACTGATTTCACAAATGAAATCCAAGTATCATCAATAATCTCATTAGGGATTGAGTACAAACATGACCCAGCAGGACTCAGGAAAAAACTCTAAATATAACTATGTCAATCCGAGCAGCAAGTTCTTCAAGCTGTTCTTAGTCTATGACATTTTCATGGTGTTTATTATTGTTTTTAATTTGTTCTGCTTAGGCATGAACTTTTTCTTGATGAGTAATATTGGTGCATGGTTTTTTAATACCATTCACCTCACGAATGTGCTTGATTTCTATCGTACTTATTTACACCCTTGGGTCATCACTACCGAAGCTTGGTTTATCATCTTTTTGATTGCTGAACTATCAATTCGCTGGTTTCTCTCTATTGTACAAAAGCATCATGCGCGCTGGTGGTTCTTTCCGTTTATCCACTGGTACGAAATTGTGGCAATTATTCCGCATTTCCGATTTCTGCGTTTATTCCGTGCAGGCATCATTGCGTATCGTTTACATGAGCTTGGTTATAAAGTCGTACCCGATGGCATTCGTATTAAAGCGATTTTCTATTATCGTGTAATTATGGAAGAACTTTCTGATCGTGTGGTCATTACAGTCATTGATGGTATACGACATGAACTTGAGACCAGTTCAAGCCATAAAAAAATTATTCATGATTTAGTCGATCACCATCGCCAACTTTTTACCGTAACCTTGGCATCGATGTTGCAAGAATCTCTTGCAAGTGCTTTGCAACAGCAGCAGCCTTTGATTACGCAAAAAGTAGGTGTCATTGTCAATCAAGCCATTGAAGACACTCCAGAGCTAACCCAATTGCTCAGACTCATCCCAATTGTTGGTGGGCGAATCGAACAGCAGATACAAAGTATTGGACAACGCTTAGGCGAAAATATTAGTGCTGGTTTGATTGAACCGTTTACAGCAGGCTCAGCACAACGGCCCAATGAAAACTACCAATACATTGCGGAAAAAGTAAGTGAATTAAACATCGACAATCAATACCTAGAAGAATTGGTTGAATCAGTGGTATTTGAAAGCCTTGAAGCAATTCGAAAACAAGTCAAAGTGAAGCAATGGCAGCAAACTTTGCAAGAATATGATCAATTGGATAAAAAAGCAGAATGATTACAAGAAAAATTACCAATCAAGCTAGAGAATTCGTGTAATTTGTTCTAGCATTTGCTTTTATTTACAACTGCTTTAACACAATAGAGCGCTTAAAAAGCCCTGAAGGATAAATTATGGCTGATATACGGATTACGGGCAGAATGGTGAATTTTAGTCGACTCACTTTCGACACAAACGACCATAATGCAATCCGCCAGCAACTTACCAGCACGCTAAACGAAGGTTCTTATATCGGAACCCTAGTGATTATAGATAGTACCGTTGAGCAAGAACTGATTGCTTTAATCCAGCTCTTAATCGATTTAGGCTTACAACCCATGGCTGTGATTGATGGCATTTTGGGCGATGAAGCGCGCGCCATCCAATTCCCTGTTCTGCCAGCTGATCAACCGCTTCAACGTATTAAGGCATCAAAAGAGCAAGTCGTTGACCACACACCAGTGGAAACAACGGATAACTCTGCAATACAAACACCACAAAAAAATACATCGAATGCGTATATCACCTCTTATCATGATGAGATTTTGCGTACAGGCCAATGTTTGGTACAAGATCAAGGCGATATTATCTTAAATGCGGGCATGAATAGTGGATCAGAAGTAATTGCATCTGGAAATATTCACATTTATGGCAATGCTCGTGGTAGAGTCATTGCAGGTGCAGGTGGGCAAACTGCGGCACGTATTTTCTGCCATTCGCTAGAAGCAGAATTAATCTCTATTGCAGGGACCTATTGTGTAGCAGATGATATTCCAAAAGATATGATCAAAAAGCCTATACATATTTATTTAAATAACAAGCAAGAACTTGAATTTGAAGCCTTGCAGTTTTAATTTATTTAATTGAGTTTTAAAAGCACCAAATAAGCCCTTTTAGGGGCGTATGACCATAAATAGGAGTGGATTCGGTGGCCAAAATTGTTGTCGTAACGTCAGGCAAAGGTGGTGTAGGTAAAACTACAACAAGCGCATCTTTTGCAACAGGTTTAGCCCTACGTGGTCATAAAACTGTTGTGATTGATTTCGATGTAGGTTTACGTAATCTAGATTTGATCATGGGCTGCGAACGCCGCGTAGTGTATGATTTCGTTAACGTCATTAATAATGAAGCGCGCTTACAACAAGCGCTGATCCGTGATAAAGAGATTGAAAACTTATACATTCTCCCTGCATCACAAACACGTGATAAAGATGCCTTGAGCGATGAAGGTGTTGCACGTGTGATTGATGAACTTTCTCAAGAGTTCGATTACATTATCTGTGACTCTCCAGCAGGTATTGAACGTGGTGCGATTTTAGCAATGTATCATGCTGATGAAGCGATCATTGTAACCAATCCAGAGATTTCTTCAGTTCGTGACTCGGACCGTATTATTGGTATGCTCGATAGCAAGACCAAAAAAGTTGAACAAAACGAAGGTCGTATCCGTAAACATCTATGTATCACTCGTTTCAACCCTGAGCGTGCTGATCGACAAGAAATGCTCACAATTGATGATATTTCTAAAGATATTTTACGTGTACCGACATTAGGGGTAATTCCTGAGTGTCCGAGCGTACTTCAAGCATCAAACGAAGGTAAACCAGTGATTCTGTATGCAGAAGAAAAAGCGGGTCAAGCCTATGATGATTTAGTGGCTCGCTTCCTTGGCGAAGACCGTCCTTATCGACACATTGCAGTACAGCCAAAAGGTTGGTTAGCTAGACTATTTGGAGCGTAATTATGGCAGGATTCTGGAGTAAACTTTTTAGCAGTGATGAAAAACCATCAAGTGCACAAACTGCCAAAGATCGTTTAAAGGTAATTGTTGCCTCTGAACAAGGTTTAGGCCGTCGCCTAGGCCAAGACAAAATCGACCAAATGAAAAAAGAAATCATGCAGGTTGTAAGTCGCTATGTTCGTGGCGTGGATGAACAGCATATTCAAATGCAGGTTCGTTCAGAAGCAAATATCGAAATGTTAGAAATGAATATCAATTTACCTGAAGATCGATAGAAGTTTTTTCATTAGCGATTTTTCGCAAATAAAGGCAGAATACACGGGTGGATCTGGAAAGTATGACTTTCCCCACTACGAGTATTTTGCCTTTATTATTTTATAAGACTGAGGAGATTGTCATGGCATTATCACAGCCAGCAACTTTCAATGAAGAATGGTCAGATGAGCGTGTGTTTGCCTACCTTAACCAACTTCCTCCAACTGGCGTAAATGCTGACTTTCATGTGCTTTACCATGCATTCAAACATATGCGTCCAAATGACTATGAACGCTTAATTACCCAATTTTTGGCTGATGGTCGTGACTTGAATGCAACGAATCCAGAAGGACAACGCATTCATGATGTGATTGCACAGTTCCCACGCCAAAAAGATGGTTTCTTGGAAGTCTTGGCAAAATTTGCCTAATTGCTTCCCCCAATAATGCCATATGATTGATCTGAGCTATCTCTAGCAGATATTAATGATGTGGCATTATTAAAAACCACCATGTCACCAATTCGTTGTAATTTATTAAAATAAAACCAAAACAATTCTATTTTCCAAGAAAGACTATGACAAACACTAACAATCATTTAATAGAATCGCCTCCAATAAAACACCATCTTGCAGATCTGAACATTATCAGCATGAAGAGGTTTATCGTCTTATGCATCACTTCATTTGGCTTATATCAAATCTGGTGGATGTTTAAAGCATGGCGATTTTTCGCCATCAAAGACAATTTAAACATTATGCCCGCTGCACGTGCCATTTTTTCAATCTTCTTCTTATATTCGCTGTTTAACAAGATTCAGAACTATGCTCAAGAAAATGGCTATACACGGTCATTTTCATCAGCACGGATGTTCTTTGGCTATCTAATAGTGGCCTTTGCTTACCACCTACCTGATCCTTATTGGTTGATTGCCCTACTCAATTTCATTTTCTTGATCCCTGCTTTTGTCGCATTTAATTATGCCAAAACACACGCTGAGCAAGTTCATGGCATCATCCAAGAAAAGCCGAGTACTGCACATCTGGTGATCATCATTCTTGGTTCCCTGTGGTGGTTTCTAGTACTCCTAGGTTTATTTATGGGAACGACATGAAATCCCTCTCCCGAATACAAGGCAAATAAAAAAAGCCCCTATCACTAGAGGCTTTTTTATTTAGTCTTTCTGATTAAACTAGAATATCTCGCTTACCATTGGCGCCCATTGAGCTGACAATGCCATTCTCTTCCATTTGGTCAATAATACGCGCCGCACGGTTATAACCTAAGCTAAATTTACGTTGCAGCGACGAAGTTGAAGCCTTACGAGTTTCGAGCACAAAGGATACACACTGATCGTATAGTGCATCGCGACTTGGATCTCCATCACCATCTTCAAAACCACGAGATGTTGGTTCTTCATCAAATGGCGTGAGAATTTCATCGACATAATCAGGCTCACCACGTTCACGCCAAGCATCACAAATACGGTTGACCTCATCATCACTAATAAAGGCACCATGCACACGCTCAGGCTCGATTTTACCCGGTCCTAGGAACAGCATATCACCATGACCGAGTAAGTCTTCTGCACCACCTGCATCGAGAATGGTACGCGAGTCAATCTTACTGTTTACACGTAATGCAACACGGGTTGGAATATTGGCTTTAATCAAACCTGTAATCACATCAACCGATGGACGTTGGGTTGCGAGTAATAGATGGATACCCGCTGCACGCGATTTCTGTGCCAAACGCGTAATCATTTCTTCTGCTTTTTTACCCACCTGCATGATCATGTCAGCGAACTCATCGGCAACAATGACAATCGATGGTAATGGTGCTAAACGTGGCGCACGCTCGCCAACAACCGAATCACTGGCTTTCCATGTTGGATCAATCAGGTCTTCACCATTGGCAATCGCTTCTTCGACCTTACGGTTATAGTCACTTAACTTACGAATTTTCAGGAATGACATCAGCTTATAACGGCGTTCCATCTCATTGACACACCAGTTTAATGCACTGACTGCATCTTTCATGTCAGTGACTACTGGTGTTAACAAATGTGGAATATCGTTATAGTTGGCTAATTCAAGCTGCTTTGGATCAATCAAAATTAAACGCAATTGATCTGGTGTGTATTTCAGCAACATCGAAAGAATCATCGAGTTAACTGCAACTGATTTACCTGAACCAGTGGTCCCTGCAACCAACATATGCGGTGCTTTGCCTAGGTCAGTAATGACTGGGTTGCCTGAAATGTCTTTACCCATCGCCATAGAGAGCAAACCCGCAGGGTCTTCAAAAGCTGGCGTTTTCAATAACTCAATCAAGCGTACCATTTCACGGCTACTATTCGGTACTTCAATTCCAATATACGGTTTACCCGGAATTACCTCAACCACACGGACAGAAGCCATAGACATTGAACGGGCTAAATCACGAGAAATATTGGTTACTTTAGACGCTTTCACCCCTGGCGCAAGATCCAGTTCAAAACGTGTGACTACAGGACCTGGTTGTGCCTCTACCACCTGTGCTTTCACATTAAATTCTTGTAATTTAATTTCTAAAAGTTCAGAAAGACGTGACAATTGTTCAGCAGTGAAATTGACCTTTTTATTTGGATCCACATTATCAAGCAGCTCTAGGCCCGGTAAGGTTGGCAAATCAAGACGCTTTTTCGCCACGTGCATCGCACGCGACATCGGACGACCAAACGCATCTGTTAATGGTGCATCTAGGTCAAAATCATCTTCAATATCCAAATCTGCATCAGGATCAGCTTTACCTGCGGTTTCTTGCCAAGCTTCGATAAAGGCTTCTTTAGACAGTGTTTCTTTTTGTGTTGGTGTTGAAACTTCAATCGGTGCTTTTACAAAAGCAGATGATTGAGCGTAGCTTGTTGTTCGCGGTGTAGTATGTTCTCGTTCTTCTTCAACCAGAAGATCACTGAAATCATCCATATCTTCCGCGACAGCACGATGTATCTCATCTTGAGCAATATTCTGAACAGGGGCTACTGTATGCGGCTGTGCAATAGCTGGTTTTTCAGATTCAGTAATAAGTGCTTCAATATCTGTCTCAAACTCGGCTTCATCAGCATGACGGCTTGGATTTGCTGGAGGCTCTTGAGTAAAAGGCGTATGCAAGTCTGTTGCGGTCTTACTGTTCGGTACAGCAGCCAACAATTCATCAAAAATTTGATCATCATTCCAGTCTAGATTACTGTGACTGGATACTTGCGCTGACGTTGCTACATGAGCAGCAGATGCATATTGCGCTGGAGCATGAGGAGTGTCATCCGCAGCTCTTAATAATGCATCAATCTCCTGTTTATGACTCGCATCATCACGCTGTAAAGCACGCCATACTTCACCTGTTTGAACCAAACGTTGACTTTCGGTTTCAAACTGATGGGCACGCTGTAACGTCTGTTCAAAATCTTCAATTTGCTCAGTTTGAACTGGCTGACTACCTTGTTGCTGCTCTTTTGCAACAACGTCAGCAAATAATTTTTCAGCCATCAATTGATGATGTGAATCATCAATTTTAATCAGTTTTGCCTGAACTTGATTGGTTTGAGCTTCTGTTGTCTCTGCGACAGGATCAGACTCAGTTGATACTTTATTTTTAATTGCAGGTGTATCAGCAGCGGCTAATTGCTCAGTCAGGTCATATGCAGATTCATGCTGCGGCACATTTTTATAGAATAAATCCTGTAAGTAAGCAGGCGTATTTTTTAGTGTGATCCACGTTTTGTTCCACTGAATTCCAAAAGCCAAGGTCAGTAATAAAATACTGAATGCAAGTAAGAACAAGGTTGCACCGTAGATGGTAAGTAGTTGGGATAAACTCTGTCCTAACTCATAACCAATGATTCCCCCAGCCGCATTATCCAAAGTATCCGCAGGCGTATTCCAATGTAAATACAACAAGCTAGAGATTGAAAGAATCAAGAAAAACTGGGCAGCATAACGAAATGGGCGATTTAAAAAGCTTCTTGGCCACCATACTTGAATCGCTTCAATAAACAAAAAAATCGGAATCAGTAAGCTGGCCCAGCCTAAGAAACCAAAAAGTAAATCTGCGATCCAAGCACCCGCTACTCCACTTGCATTTGAAACCTGCTGGGTATCACTGGAAATATGCATCCAACCCGGATCAAATGGTGTATAGGTTACTGTGGCAAGAAATAAATAAATGCCAAAAGAAATCAAAAATAATGTCATTAAAAAGCGTTGTGCATAAACACTTGACACCGCAGTCATATACAGTCCTGTAACCCAATTCGTTATTTGTTAGTATCTTTCAAGGCCTAAAATGCCTTAATCAATAAGTTTTATATTATGCACTCGTTCTTACAAAAAAGATGCACGATTGTTTACTGTTGTTGTTAACATCCTGCTCGGATATAGCTCAATTCGATTGAGTTAATCAATATTATCCCGATGGATTTAAACCACTCCGCTCTGGATTCACGTATAATTTTAGCAGTTTTGATATAAAAAGGATGTTCTTTAATGAGCGCTCGTCACTCACGGTTAATTATTTTGGGTTCTGGTCCTGCAGGCTATAGCGCAGCAGTCTATGCGGCACGTGCTAACCTCAAGCCAACACTAATTGCGGGTTTGCAATTAGGTGGTCAATTAACAACGACCACTGAAGTTGACAACTGGCCAGGTGACCCAGAAGGATTAACTGGTCCTGTACTGATGGAACGTATGCAAGCTCATGCAGAACGTTTTGGTACAGAAATTGTCTACGATCATATTAATGAAGTAGATCTAAAAACTCGTCCATTCGTACTCAAAGGCGATATGGAAGAGTACACGTGTGATGCGTTGATTATTGCAACAGGTGCCACTGCACAATACCTAGGTCTTGAATCTGAAGCTGCTTTTATGGGCCAAGGCGTGAGCGCATGTGCAACCTGTGATGGTTTCTTCTATAAGAACCAAAATGTCATGGTTGTTGGTGGTGGTAACACTGCAGTTGAAGAAGCACTTTATCTTTCCAATATTGCAGCGCATGTGACCCTTGTTCACCGTCGCGATAGCTTACGTTCTGAAAAGATTTTACAAGACCACCTTTTTGCCAAAGAAAAAGAAGGCAAAATTAGTATTATCTGGAACCATCAAGTCGATGAAGTGTTGGGTGACAAAACAGGCGTAACAGCTGTCCGCATTCAATCTACCCAAGATGCAAGCACGCAAGATATTCAAGTTCAAGGTTTATTTGTTGCGATTGGGCATAAACCCAATACAGGTATGTTTGATGGTCAGTTAAATCTGCGTGATGGCTATATCCAAGTACATAGCGGAACTGCAGGTAATGCAACTGCTGCCTCTATTGAAGGCGTATTTGCTGCAGGTGATGTGGCAGATAGTATCTATCGCCAAGCGATTACTTCAGCGGGTTCAGGCTGTATGGCAGCACTAGATGCCGAGAAATATCTCGATAATCTAAACTAATTAAGCCAAAACTGAAAAACCACCAATCTTTGGTGGTTTTTTTTTGAGAGTATCCATACAATCGAAAAATTGACGGCTTTTTAAACATATCAACAATCAGTCTATAGGATATATCAATGACAACGACCTGGACGAACGGCTACCAAACTGAAGTAAATTATACCTACGGTTATTATCGAGACCTCAGCCCGAATTTCCAAAAGTTCTGCTTACTTTTAAATGGCATCGACAGTCCAGATTTTCAGGAAAATCATAACCACTGCGAACTTGGCTTTGGTCAAGGCGTCAGTATTAATATTCACGCAACCTGTAATGAAGCTGCATTCTACGGTACGGATTTCAACCCTGCTCACGCGGCACATGCCAATCAACTGGCGGAACAAACCCAAACCAAACATTATTTCTATGATGATAGTTTTGAAGAACTGCTTAATCGTTCTGATCTACCGATGTTTGATTCGATTAGCCTACATGGGATTTGGAGCTGGATTAGTTATGAAAATCAGCACATTATTTTAAAATTTATTCGTAAATTTTTAAAACCGAATGGCATTGTCTATATCAGCTATAACTGCGTTACTGGTTGGGCAGCCAATATGCCGATCCGCGAACTGTTCCATAGCCATTTTAAATTCAATAGCAAAAGTACCAACCCTCTGCAAAAGGTCAATGAAGCCCTCACCTTTAGCGAAGACTTACTTAAACAAAATCCGATTTTTGCTCAACGTAATCCCAATGCTGTACAAAAAGTTGCGGATTTAAAACAACAAAATCCAAATTATTTGATTCATGAATATCTCAATCAAGATTGGCAATGTTTTTCTTTCCAGCAAATTGTACGAATTTTGGATGAAATTAAACTGTCCTACGCAGGCTCGACCGATTTAAATACCCACCTAGATAACATTAATTTTTCAGAACAACACCAAGCATTTTTGAATGCTATTGAGCATCCGATTTTTAAAGAACAATGCCGTGATTATTTTGCCAACACACAATTCAGACGCGACCTGTTTATTCGAGGTAAAAACAACCTAACCCCATTACAAGTACAAGAGCGACTTCGTAACACGGCTTTCGTATTGCTCACAGCTAAGGAACAACTGCCAACCAATATCAGTGGGTTATTAGGTACCTTTAATTTAATTGAAGAAATTTATCTGCCAATTGGTGATAAATTTGCAAAGGAAAACTATCAACCGCTAACCATTTTTGAACTTGAGCAAAGTTTGCCAGATCTCAACTATGCCAAAATCCTCAATGCTTTAGTGATTTTATCGCACCTAGGTTTAGCTCAACCTTGCCAAAACTTAGAACCCAAACAGCAGACACTAGAGCAATGCCATCGTTTAAATCACTACTTGTTAAAGCAAGCAAGTTTTCATCAAAACTATAATGTACTGATTAGCCCAATTACAGGAATCGGTATTCCGACTGAGCATTTTCACCAACTGTTCTATCGCGCACATTTCATTGATGGTTTAGCATCAGCAAGTGAATTTGCGCAGTATGTACAGGATGCGATCAGCCAACTCAATTGGTTAGTCTTGGACAGCGAAGGTAAAACGGTATCAGACAAAGAAAAAAGCATCGAAATTATTCAAACTAAAGCTCAACTTTTCATTGACAGTAAAAAATTAGAAATTGCTAAGCATTTACGTTTGTTTGATTAATCAGGTATAGGGAGTGGCTCTGCAAATGATTGCCATTCCCTATAACTTCAGTTAGCTTAGAATCAGTCTGATTGATTCCTTATGCTATGCAACAACTCCCACCCTCACAATATATTTTCCCTCATCCAATCGAAGCTGATCCTGAAGGACAAGGATTTATTTGTATTGGTGCAGACCTATCCCCTTCTACTTTATTTGAAGCCTATACACATGGTTTATTCCCTTGGTTTAATGAAGACGAGCCAATTTGCTGGTGGAGTCCTGAACCGCGATGCATTATCGAGCCACATGCTTACAAACCAAGTAAATCTTTAATTCGGAACATGAAAAAGCACGATTATCGAATTACCATTAATCATGCTTTTGATCAGGTCATTCGCTCATGCTCAATGCCACGCAGCTACGCCAACGAAACATGGATTAGTGAAGATATCATCGAAGGCTATTGTGCATTATTCCAAGCGGGTTATGCTTATAGTATTGAAGTCTGGCAGCAAGACCAACTGGTCGGTGGTTTATATGGAGTCACTATCGGCAAAGGATGCTTTGGTGAGTCCATGTTTAGCACAGAAACTGATGTTTCTAAGATGGCTTTCTATACCTTAATGCTAATTGGACAGGAAAATCAGTTGCCGTGGATTGATTGCCAATTGGTCAATGATCATCTTTTAAGCCTCGGTGCATGTACACTTTCTCGCCAAGCCTACCTTAAATCGTTACAAGATGTAATTATTGCCCCCTCTATCAATTGGAAAAGTTATCAAGAACGTGTATTTTCAAGTAAAACAATAGCAGTTTTTGCAAAATTAGACGGTTAACGGATGAACACCTTGGAGGGACAGATTAATGAAATCATATCAACCCAAGTCCCTTTTAAATGACTTACAGTACTATATTACGCCACCGCATGACTGCAGTTATCTCGATAACAAATCAGCTCGAATGGTGTTCTTAGACCCAATTCACCGTATTGATGTGGTGACATTGTCAGAACTTTCTCGCGTTGGTTTTCGTCGTAGCGGTGATTTTGTCTATCGTCCTGAATGTCACCTATGTCGCCAATGCCTATCTTGCCGTGTTCCAGTTCAAGAATTTAAAATGAACAGCAGCCAAAAAAAGGCATGGAAACGTAATCAAGATTTGCAAATGAGTATTTTGCCGACCTCGCAAGCAACTCAGCAACACTACGACTTGTATGAACGTTATATCAATGAACGTCATTCAGATGGAGATATGTACCCTGCCAGTTTAGATCAGTTTGAGAAATTTCTAGTGCATAGCTGTACAGAAAGCTTTTTTATTGAGTTGTGGAAGGATCAAAAACTGATTGGTGTTTCAACTTGTGATTTGATGGATGACGGACTGTCGGCAGTCTATACCTTCTTTGATCCAGATGAACAACGTCGTTCTTTAGGTGTGTTTGCGATCCTCAAACAAATCGAATATGTACGTACATTGAACCTAGACTATTTATACCTAGGCTATTGGGTACCACATTCACCCAAAATGAATTATAAATCGCAATATACACCACTCGAATTATTGCTTGATGGACAATGGCGTCGACTCAATCGCCCGCTCTCAGACAATGAAATCCATCAGCTTGGAAATTCATTAATGAGTACGCTACCTTCTGAGTGGAATAATTTAATTATTAAATAATTTAAATTTGATAATTTTTTCGACTATTTGATACACGCAAGTGTCATTCACAACCTGAGCAAGTTAAAGCGACTATAGCTTTAGCGCAGCGCAAGACAAACGAAGTGCGTAGTTTATACTAAGCAAAGTTTTTCGCCTTGCGGTGAACTTTGATCAAGTAGTGCAAGAAAGATGGTTTGCCCTTGCGGAGCTTTCGCTCCTCATGCCGAAACAAAAGTAGGGCGAACCGCAGGTTTATCATGAAATTGGATAATTAACCTGAATGACTCCGTTACAACAAATACTTTTTAATATTTTAGAATATATGTCTGAGTCATACTTAAATTGCATAAATTTATTGAAATAACGCCGCAAAATCATCAGTGCATGTTTTGACCATAATCACAGCATGCTCTCTTGAACCATCAGAGTTTGGATAATAATTTTTGCGTAAGTCTATTTGGTGGAAACCTGTCTTTTCATACAAACGAATTGCAGCAAGATTACTTTCACGGACTTCTAAAAAAATCTGAATTGGATTGTTTTTTAATTGATGAATTGAACTTTCTAATAATTCATAGCCTAATCCCTTGCCTTGTTGACTCGGATGTATTGCCATCAATAATAAGTTTGCTTCATCTAAGACGGGCTGCAAAATACAAAAGCCAACTACCTGATTGGCTTGTTCATATACCGTACATTGATATGAAGCAAAAGATTCCTGAAACTGCTGCTTCGACCATGGATGTGTTTGAACTAAAGCTTCAATTGCAGAAACACGATCTAAATCTTTTTCTTGCATCAATCGAATCACGATCTGCTACTCTATATAAAATACTGCTGCAGATTATCAGCAATTTAAAGCAAAATTTGAATAAAAAAATGGGCAGTTTTGACTGCCCGATGAAGTTAACTCAAATTAAAGCCCAATTCAGCACGCCACTTATTCAGCAATGCAGTGGTATCTTGATCGTTTGGATGAAATTTTGGTCTTAAAAAATCCAATAAAGTTGGGATTTGGCGCGTCATAAAGCCTTTATAACCATACATAAATTTGATCATGTATTTGGTATCACGCCATGTCAATTTTCCATCAGTTCGCAAAAGTTTTGCCGTGAAATAAGATTGAGTGATAAAGATCAATCCCATCGCGATCACTAAAGCCAATGAACGCATAAAATACGCTTTAGGGCCTTGTCCATACATGGCTTCATAGACATCAAAGGCAACTGCTTTATGTTCATTTTCTTCTACGGCATGCCACATCCATAAATGATACATGGTTTGATCCATAAACATGGCTTGAATGTCTGGATTACTCAATAACTCTTCAGCAATGGTGGAAGTAAAGTGCTCTAAGGCACAAGTTCCCGTTAATCCAATCATCTCTTTACTAAAACCAAAAGGCTTTAATATTTTTGAGGCAACACCTATGGTGCGATTAATCAAACGCCCCGTTTGCGCCTCTAACTCGCGAACATCATAACCATAGGCTTGGGCTGAAGCATTAAATGCCAAATGCTCTTTAGAATGCATCGCTTCTTGACCAATAAAAGCACTAATCTCTTTCTGTAGTCGCTGATCCGCCAATTTAGGGTCATTACGTACTGCACGGGTACTATTTACAAAGAATTGTTCCCCTTCAGGAAATAGTGCCGAAAGTGCAGTCATAAAATGTGTGAGTGCAGCATCACCATTGGCCCAATAGCGTGGTACCTCACCAAATTCAAAATCCATTCGGCGTACGGGAAAGCTGGCACCAGCACGGTTTGAAATATTAACTTTAGCATTCATACCCGGTTCTCCTATACGATGAATACGTTTTACTGATCATTTTCTATTCTTTATTTATACGCCCTTTTCAGCGCATTCAATAAGTGCAGATAAGGTCATAAAAGCATCATCTTAGGACATGTCGCTTTGCTCAAAATCCTGCATGAAATGAAAGATTAAAATAAAAAAAGGGACAAAATTTATTGTCCCTTTTTAGCTATTGCTAGACAAGAATGAAGAACGTTATAGACCTAATTTTGCTTTCCAATCTTGCAATAATTGCACAGTATCTAAATCATTTGGATGGAAACCAGGCTTGAAGTACGCCAACATTTCACCCGCCATTCCAGAGATAATTCCTTTCGACGGACTATAGGCATATTCATAAATCATACCGAGCTCTTTGAGATTTAATTTTCCATCATCTTTCAAGAGCTTCAACACAAATGAAGATTGGGTCAGGAAAATTGCAACCATCGAAACAACCAACGCCGTATTACGTAATGCGTATGCTTTTACGCCACGACCAAAAATTTCTTCATACACATCATAAGCAACTGCTTTATGTTCATTTTCTTCTACCGCATGCCATAACCACATATATTCCATGGTCTTGTCTTGCATTAACTCTTGAATATGCGGATTACGCAATAATTCTGACGCAATGGTTGCAGTAAAATGTTCAAGTGCTGTGGTTGCAGTCAAATCCACCATTTCTTGTGTCATACCGAATGGTTTAACCAATTTAGCAAATAGTTTACGGCCTGTTTGAATCACGACACCTGTTCTTCGTTCAAGTGTCTCGACATCATGACCATATTTCTGAGCTGAAGCATTAAAGTTGACATGCTCTTGCGTGTGCATGGCCTCTTGACCAATAAAAGCACTGATTTCTTTTTG
Source organism: Acinetobacter sp. C26M (assembly GCF_023702675.1). NCBI lineage: Bacteria > Pseudomonadati > Pseudomonadota > Gammaproteobacteria > Moraxellales > Moraxellaceae > Acinetobacter > Acinetobacter sp. C26M. The sequence goes on along the minus strand of NZ_CP098478.1, from coordinate 953,298 downwards.
CAGTTTTTCATTGTCTTTAATGGCTGGGTGATAACGTACAGCACGCACTGAATCGATAAAGAGTTTTTCACCATCTGGAAATAGCGCAGATAAACCTGTCATAAAATGAGTTAATCCAGCTGAACCACTGACCCAATATTCAGGAACTTCATTAAAATCAAAATTCATACGACGTACTGGGAAACTTGCACCTGCACGATTCGAAACATTCACTTTAGCATTCATGCTGCCTACTCCTTTTCAGTGAAATATCTCCACTGAGCACTTTTGTTCGTTTTCTTGAGTTTTATATTACGGTTTTATACGAATCAATTAAGTGCAGTTTAGGACAGCGTGGTATCAGTTTAGGACACTCTTGCAGAAAAATTGTCGAACAACAGACATAAAAAAACACCCCAATGGGGTGTTTTTTTATCACTCTAAGCGATTATGCAGTTACTTTAGCAACAACACCAGCGCCTACAGTACGACCACCTTCACGGATCGCAAAACGTAGACCTGGGTCCATTGCGATCGGGTGGATTAACTCTACTGACATCTCAACGTTGTCACCAGGCATTACCATTTCTACGCCATCTTGTAATTTGATCGCGCCAGTTACGTCAGTTGTACGGAAGTAGAACTGTGGACGGTAACCGTTAAGGAATGGAGTATGACGACCACCTTCTTCTTTAGAAAGTACGTATACTTCTGCATCGAATTTAGTATGCGGCTTGATTGTACCTGGCTTAGCAAGTACTTGACCACGTTGTACGTCTTCACGCTTAGTACCACGAAGAAGAACACCACAGTTCTCGCCTGCACGACCTTCGTCAAGCAATTTACGGAACATTTCTACGCCAGTTACTGTAGTTTTAACCGTATCTTTGATACCTACGATTTCAACTTCTTCACCAACTTTTACGATACCAGCTTCTACACGACCAGTTACTACTGTACCACGGCCTGAGATAGAGAATACGTCTTCGATTGGCATCAAGAATGCTTTGTCGATAGCACGTTCTGGTTCTGGAATGTAAGAGTCAAGCGCTTCAACAAGAGCAAGAACTGAAGACTCACCATATTGACCAGCGTCACCGTTAAGTGCAGCAAGTGCTGAACCACGGATAACTGGAGTGTCATCACCTGGGAAGTCATAAGTAGAAAGAAGTTCACGAACTTCCATTTCTACTAATTCAAGTAATTCTTCATCATCAACAAGGTCACACTTGTTTAAGAATACGATGATGTAAGGTACACCAACCTGACGTGAAAGAAGGATGTGTTCACGAGTTTGTGGCATTGGACCATCAGTCGCAGCACATACAAGGATCGCGCCGTCCATCTGAGCAGCACCAGTAATCATGTTTTTAACATAATCGGCGTGGCCCGGGCAGTCTACGTGAGCGTAGTGACGGATTGGAGAATCGTATTCTACGTGTGAAGTATTAATTGTAATACCACGTGCTTTTTCTTCAGGAGCTGAGTCGATTTGTGAGTAATCTTTCGCTTCACCGCCGTAAGTTTTTGCACAGATAGTTGCAATCGCAGCAGTTAAAGTTGTTTTACCATGGTCAACGTGACCAATTGTACCCACGTTTACGTGTGGTTTATTACGTTCAAACTTGGCTTTAGCCATGATGATCTTCCTTTATAAACTGCTCATGAGGGTCGCCCATGAGCACTTGGTTTTTTAACTAAATTTAGTTGGGTAATATAGTAATCGAAAGATTACTCGTCGTCACCTTTTTTACCGCCAGCTTGGAACTTAGCGATGATGCCTTCAGCCACGTTACGTGGTGTTTCAGCGTATTTAGCGAATTCCATAGAATAAGTCGCACGACCTTGAGACATAGAACGCATTTGAGTCGCGTAACCAAACATCTCAGCCAATGGAACTTCTGCTTTAATTGCTTTTGTTCCACCAGGAAGATCGTCCATACCTTGAACCATACCACGACGACGGTTTAAGTCACCCATGATATCGCCCATGTAGTCTTCTGGAGTTTCTACTTCAACTTTCATGATTGGTTCAAGAAGGATAGGATCCGCTTTCATGAAACCGTCACGGAAAGCGTATGAACCAGCCATTTTGAACGACAATTCGTCAGAGTCGACATCGTGGTAAGAACCGTCGAATAATGTCGCTTTGATACCCACAACAGGGTAACCAGCCAATACACCATTCTTCATACGTTCTTGAATACCTTTATCAACCGCACCAAAGAATTCTTTAGGTACTGTACCGCCGACAACTTCTTCAGCGAATTGGTATTCTTTACCAGCTTCTTCAACATCCATAGGCTCTAAACGAACATATACATGACCGAATTTACCTTTACCACCTGTTTGACGAACAAACTTACCTTCTTGCTCAACAGACTTTTTGATCGTTTCACGGTAAGCAACCATTGGTTTACCAATGTTCGCTTCAACACCGAATTCACGCTTCATACGGTCAACGATGATGTCAAGGTGAAGCTCACCCATACCAGCAATAATTGTTTGACCAGATTCTTCGTCTGTACGAACGCGGAACGATGGATCTTCTTTCGCCAAACGACCTAAAGCAATTGACATTTTTTCTTGGTCAGCTTTAGTTTTTGGTTCAACAGCCAATGAAATTACTGGCTCTGGGAATTCCATACGTTCAAGAGTAATGATGTTTTTCTCATCACATAATGTATCACCCGTAGTAACGTCTTTAAGACCTACACACGCTGCGATATCACCTGCACGGATTTCTTCAAGATCTTGACGTTCGTTCGCGTGCATTTGCACGATACGACCGATACGTTCACGCTTAGATTTAACTGGGTTATAAACCGGATCACCTTGTTTAAGAACACCAGAATAAACACGTACGAATGTTAAGTTACCTACGAACTTATCGTTCATGATTTTGAACGCAAGTGCAGAGAACGGCGCTTCGTCAGATGCTTCACGAGATGCTTTAGTTTCATCTTTGTCGTCAAGAATACCTTCAATTGCTTTAACTTCTGTCGGAGAAGGTAAGAATTGAATTACAGCATCCAACATACGTTGAACACCTTTGTTCTTGAACGCTGAACCACAAAGCATAACTTGGATTTCAGAAGCCAATGTACGTGTACGAAGACCAGCGATGATTTCTTCTTTAGAAAGATCACCTTCTTCCAAGTACTTGTCCATTAGCTCTTCAGATGCTTCAGCCGCAGCTTCAACCATCTTAGTACGCCATTCTTGAGAAATCTCAACGAGGTCAGCAGGAATATCACCGTATTCGAACTTCATACCTTGAGATGCTTCATCCCAGATAATCGCTTTCATTTCGATAAGGTCAACAACACCTGTGAACGTATCTTCTGCACCAATTGGCACAACGATAGGTACAGGATTACCACCTAAACGAGTTTTAACTTGCTCAACAGCACGGAAGAAGTTTGCACCAGTACGGTCCATCTTGTTCACGAATGCTAAACGAGGCACTTTATATTTGTTCGCTTGACGCCATACAGTTTCAGACTGAGGCTGTACACCACCAACTGCACAGTAAACCATGCACGCACCGTCAAGAACACGCATAGAACGTTCAACTTCGATTGTGAAGTCTACGTGTCCCGGTGTATCAATTACGTTGATACGGTGTTGTTGGAATTGGTTAGCCATACCAGACCAGAAACAAGTTGTAGCAGCAGAGGTAATTGTAATACCACGCTCTTGCTCTTGTTCCATCCAGTCCATTGTTGCTGCACCATCGTGTACTTCACCAATTTTGTGAGATACACCTGTGTAGAACAAAATACGTTCAGTTGTAGTTGTTTTACCTGCGTCAATGTGCGCAGAAATACCGATGTTACGGTAATTACTAATTGGGGTTTGGCGAGCCATGATGTCTACATTCCTAAATGTTATATTTAAAACAGGACGCACCAATTAAATTGATGCGCACGAATATCCAAGCAGGCAACTTAAATACCCGCAAAGCCCCCACTTTGGTAAAGAGCGATGTTGAATCGAGCCGCGGTACGCATGAATATTCTCCTGATTAGGGACTGTTTTATCCGCTTAGAAACGGTAGTGAGAGAAGGCTTTGTTGGCTTCAGCCATACGATGCACGTCTTCACGTTTTTTGATCGCTGCACCTTTACCTTCAGCTGCATCAAGCAACTCACCAGCAAGACGTAAAGCCATCGTTTTTTCAGAACGCTTAGCAGCAGCATCTACTAACCAACGCATAGCTAGAGCAGTACGACGGGATGGGCGTACTTCCATAGGTACTTGATAAGTAGCACCACCAACACGGCGTGCTTTTACTTCAACCATAGGACGAACTTTTTCAAGAGTAGTCTCGAAAAATTCAACTGGGTCTACTTTGTTTTTTTCTTGAACGCGGTCTAAAGCACCGTAAACGATACTTTCAGCAATAGATTTTTTACCATCTTGCATTACGTGGTTCATGAATTTAGCGATTGTTTGGCTGCTAAATTTTGGATCTGGAAGGATCTCACGAGCAGCGACTACGCGACGTCTTGGCATTTTAATACACCTAATAATATGACACTTCAGGATAATCCAGCAGTTTGTACGAGTGTCATGTACTTTCGCTGGCCTTACTATACGTCGCTTGAATTACAAAACTATGAAGAATTCAAACAAGCGAAACGCTAAAGGGTTGTTTGGACTAGTTTCCTAGAATTACTTCTTAGGACGCTTAGTACCGTATTTAGAACGTGACTGGTTACGATCTTTAACGCCAGCACAGTCTAAAGAACCACGAACGGTATGGTAACGTACACCTGGTAAGTCTTTAACACGACCACCACGGATAAGAACAACACTGTGCTCTTGTAGGTTATGACCTTCACCACCGATATAGCTAGATACTTCAAAACCTGAAGTTAAGCGAACACGGCAAACCTTACGCATTGCTGAGTTAGGTTTTTTAGGTGTAGTAGTATAAACACGTGTACATACACCACGACGTTGTGGACAAGCCTTCAACGCAGGAACTTTAGATTTTTCAATCAAAGTTGTACGACCCTTACGGATCAACTGATTTGTTGTTGCCATTTGGCAATTCTCCCGTTATTAAACAACCTTAAAAAAAGAAAAGAACCTCTTTTTAAGGGCACATAATTGTAAGCTAAGAAGTAAAAATGGTCAACATTTCAAGTGTCGACCATTTCTTAAGTTTGTTGTGTTTTTAATACCAAAAACATCACACCCCAATTTAGCTATGCTTTGTTGAGGCAGGCTCTATGTCAATTGATTTTTGCTCAGCAACAACCTCCGCCTCAGCATCCTCAAAAGTTTCATCTTGCTGCGCTTTTAACGCAGGCTGTTGTTCTGTATGAGGATGCTCAACCACATGCTGTTCAGCAAGTTGTTGAATTCCAGCTTCAACCTTGTCATCTACAGCGACTGTTGGCGTTGTACTGTCTTTGGTTTTAACGGTTACATGGGTAATCACATCATTCGGTTCTTCTGATGCGGTCTTATTATTTTCAACTGTTGTAGAACTTAATAAACGTGGACTCGCTTTCTTCAATAAGGCTTCAGCTTTAAAATATGCTTCTAGAGGTGAAATCTTTTCATTTGGATATTCATTCATATAAAAGCGTGCTGCACCAAAAATCGATTGCGATTTATGTCCAACATCTTCTAGCAGTCTCCAACTATAGAAACCACCCAGTGCTGCGCCTGCAATTGGAGTCAATTTACCAACCACCGAAGCTTGAGGAATACGATTGAGCCAGTTCCATTTAAACTGACCATTTTCATCTACCAACCACTTTTTCACCAATTCGATATCATTATTTGAACCTAACAATTGCTGGAACTGTTGCAAATCATGTGTTTCTAACATGGACTTCAATGCTTTTAACGCAACCAACAAGGTTTGTTTTTCCGCAACCAAACTCAAATCGATTTCTTTAAAGATAAAAGCAACAATTTCTTGATCTGCATCTTCTGATAAATCAAAACCGTGTGAACGGCCAGTTTGATAAATCGTTCTCAAAGTCAAAACAATAGACGCTGGAATATCGATCGCCGCACCCCAGACACCCGTTGCACCCGTAATTGCACCTTGCGCAGCAGCTAATAATTTATTTTGTTCAATTAATGCCTGACTTAAGCGCTGGGAACGCCCTGTATCTGTAGTCAGTTCCATAATATCTTTAACCCCTGCTTCCTCAAGGATTTTTTCAGTTAGGGAACTATTCGAACTAAATTCATTTAACCATTGGAATAAATAGTCAGAAACCTTATCACCCAAATCTGGTGAAACAAACGAAGCCACACTATTCACTCGGTTATAATGGCGACCTAACAATTGATGGGATAATTTTGGAAATTGTTGACGTAGCATTTGTTGAGGATTTTCATATTTTTCGACCTCAAATGGACTTTTGAAACGCGCTTTCCCTTCAACAATATTGGATGAATTCGCGAGTTCCGCACCTGATGTGGTTGGGGCAACTTGAAATTTCTGTAATTCAGAACTGAGCTTTTTAGCCACTCCAAAGGCTTGTGCAAATAAACCTGAAGATTGCTTGTTTTTAGATTTTGTCATCAAGTACCTCTGTTGTGTAATCTGTGCATTTCTAGGTAAATACTAGGTTGAATGCAGATTTATCTCAACTTTTATCTGTGTTCTTTCTTTACGTTTCGTCACAACATCGCGAATATTTACGAATATTTACACAACTGGAAATAGGCATAAGATTTGCCATAAGAAATAAAAAACCTTTCTGCTATCATGGTGTCATTCACTCATAAGCCATTTTAATCGTTATTGTTCTCCTGATTTGTATTCATAGCGAGATGCACAGGGCTTAAGTATTACCATAAAAGGGATCTGTAAATGAAACGTGTTGTAATCACTGGTATGGGCATTAACTCATGTATCGGTAACTCTTTAGAAGAGGTCACTCATTCTTTAAAAAATGGAATCTCAGGCACACGTTTAAACCCAACTTATGCAGAACTGAATTTCAAGAGCCATGTCAGCGCTGCAGCTGAACAGGATTTTGATGGTATTGATCGCAAACTGAAACGCTTTATGGGCGTCTGTGCGATGTATGCGTATAACGCAGCTGTCGCAGCTGTTGAACATGCTGGACTGAAACAAGAAGATTTGGCAAACAATCCACGTTACGGTATTGCTGGCGGTTCTGGTGGTAACTCAACTGCATCTGTTGCAGAAATGATCAAACTGTTAGAGGAAAAAGGCGCGCGTAAAATCGGTCCTTTCTTTGTACCTCGCAATATGAGTAACACCATTACGGCGAACGTTGGTGTTGCATTTAAACTGCAAGGTGTAGCGCACTCGATTACCAGCGCTTGTGCAACGTCTGCCGATGCAATTGGTTATGCCTACAACCTGATTCAATTAGGCAAACAAGATTTAATGCTTGCTGGCGGTGGTGAGGAAGATCACTGGTCACAAAGCTTATTGTTTGATGCGATGGGTGCATTGTGTTCAAAATACAATGAAACACCAGAAACTGCTTCACGCCCATATTCAAAAGACCGTGACGGTTTCGTGATTGCAGGCGGTGGTGGTTTCGTGGTGCTTGAATCACTTGAACATGCGCAAGCGCGTGGCGCGAATATTTTAGCTGAAGTGATCGGCTATGCAGCTAACAGTGATGGCGCAGACATGGTTGCACCAAGCGGTGAAGGCGCGACACGTTGTATCATCATGGCACTTGATGAAGCCAAACAACACGGTGTAGAACATATCGACTATGTCAACACGCATGGTACTTCAACACCAGCAGGTGACGTGACTGAGCTTAAAGCAATGGAACGCGCATTTGGTGAAGGACAAGTTCCTCCACTCAGCTCAACCAAATCGATGACGGGTCATAGCTTAGGTGCTGCGGGTGTTCAGGAAGCGATTTACTCTGTTTTAATGATGCAAAATGACTTTATTGCTCCAAACATCAACGTGACTGAGCTTGATGAAGGAGCACAAGGTTTCGATATTGTACTTGAAAAACGCGATGCAAAACTGAATACTGTCATGAGTAACAGTTTTGGCTTTGGCGGTGTTAACGCCTGCCTTATTTTCAAGAAGTGGGATGCATAATCCCATTTAACAGGATTATCGATGGATGCACCTTCTGATGCTTTCCTGTGGGTAAAAGCATTACATATTATTGCTGTGGTGTGTTGGTTCGCTGCATTGTTCTACTTACCACGTCTTTTTGTTTACCATGCCATGAGCGAAGATGCCGTGAGTCATCAACGCTTTGAAGTCATGGAACGTAAGTTGTATCGCGGTATTATGTGGCCATCTATGATTGCTACACTCATTACCGCCCACTTTTTGGTTGATTGGGGCGATGCAACCCGACATTACCATGAAGCCTTATGGTTTTACCTCAAAGTCGGTCTAGTCGGTTTATTGGTGATTTACCATTTTGTTTGTGGTTATTACCGTAAAAAACTGATTGGCAATGCGCATTATAAATCGCATAAGTTTTGGCGCTTCTTTAATGAGATGCCGACCTTAATTCTGTTTGCAGTGGTGATTTTAGTCGTAGTAAAACCTCAGTTCTAAGGCAACAAGTCTTGTTTTCTAATGCTGTAATTTTCTTCAAAAATGATTACAGCATTCGTTTCCAATCTAGGCATCCAGACTATAAACAGCTTATCCCCTTCAAATTTAAAGACACTTGCTCAAAGTGGGTCTCTTTTTTTGTTTTCAGATTTCGATAGCTTACGTCATAAAGAATATAGCCTTGCGACACAAAGGTATATTGTCCTGTTACTTTGCCATCAATCAGCTCATTCATGGTCTTATAAACTTCGGGCTGAGCGACTTCACCCATCTCAACCTCTTCAATATGGACTGGCTCAGAAAGCTTGATATCTTTGAGATAGGGATAATACCTGATCGACAGTGTCTTTTGATATTGTGGTGAAACCAATAAAATTGATTTTTTGCCATCAGCAAAACAGTAATATTCATTACTTGCATAGGCCTGTACGCACACAGATAAAAATAGGCACAACCATAAAGTTTGTTTCATCATTCGTTTCATCTCTTGCTAGCAATGATTGATCTGTATTTCTGCGGTCACCATTTGATCATAAATATTTTTTTATTCTTAACGGGACTTTGTTGGATAAGCCCAACTTTTTCATTTGATCAGCATAAATCATGTAATTTTTTCTGGCTTTGCCCACATTTTTTAAAACTAAATAAGTGTCCGCTCGATTTAAGTAAGCTACGGTTCTATTCGGATCTAACTTTATGACATGATTTAACAATCTTAATGAATCATCATAATACCCCAATTGATAGAGGAAAAATGCAGCATCATTTAGCTCTACTACATCTTGTTCTTTATAAGAAGACAGTTGGCAGTCAATACCTTCAACAATTTGCTTGATCTCGGATACATTACTTTTACTGAGTTGCTTCAATTGCTCCGAAGACAAATAATGAAAAGAGTTAACGCCATCTTTCCCTCCACCAATATCCGCCATCCATACAGGGCTTTTGCTTGTTTTATCCCATTGCCCACTGCAACTGTCTGAAATCATGCTAGGTATGGTATCTAAGATCACTTTTCTATCATTACTAATGACATAACACTGCACCATTTCAGTATTGGATCGATCTAAAACCGTAGAATAATTAAAATGATCGCTTTGATAAGAATCAATGATTGAAAAGACACGATTGGGATGATCATTTAATTCCACCAAAGGCAAACCTGTACAATTTTTATAATTTTTTATATCCAAATCCGCATAAGACGTAGTGCTCATCAAGCAGAGCGAAAAAACAATTAATTTAATGCTTCGCATACCAAAATCCCCCCTGCTCACTTCGCTTTTATTCTAGAATAAAACAGATCTCCACGTTTTTCAGATGCATAGATCAGATGAACAAACCATTTCAGCACGCTATACCAAGATTAAAAGCGCGATTTACTTCCAGCTTAATCTTTTACCTCAAAATGAATCAATTTCAATATCGTGGTTTGACGTCTGCTGAAATCGAAATGGCGCGTCCTGTCTTTGGCGATCTTATCGATTATGCGCAAATAAAAGTTTTTAATATCCCCTATCTACCTTGGCAGCCTGCCAATATTTTTATGGCACCAAACGGCAATTTATTTGTACATCAGAAATATTTCAGTCCTGACTATTCAAAATGTTCACTATCCTTGCAAGGAATCTTTATTCATGAGCTGGCGCATATCCTACAGTTTCAGCAAGGAATCAATGTCATTGTCAAAGGTGCAATACTTCAGGCTGGCTATTACCTAAGTCTTAAGCGATACAATCCGTATCAATATCAATTTATCAAGAACAAAGCTTTCTCTAATTATAACATCGAGCAACAAGGCGATATTGCACGAGATATCTACTTTAATAAAATCCCCAACATCATTCTAGAAAAATAAAAAGCCCTGTAAGTTTCAACTACAGGGCTTTTTAATTAAGCAGTATGCAAGAAAAATTATGCAGCCGTGCTTTTTTGAGTTTCAGTTTTAAATTCATGACTATCATCCATATCAGTCGTAAAATCTACACGCATCGCATCCTTAACAATGGTACCAATACGCCCAACACCAATAGCTAAAGCCAAGGCGATTACAGGCAATAAAATAGTTGAAGTCATCATTTTGTACCTCTTTATTTAAAATGACTATTTAATAATTAGCTTAGGCTTGCTGATCTTGTTCGCGAAACATTACTGTTCCAATACGACCAACAACTACAGCTAAACCAAAAGCAATTACTGGAAATAATAAAACTGACATGGTGCACTACCTCATCAAAAATGAATCAAAATTTAATGATCAATTAAAGTTGTTGATCTTTTTCTTGGAACATTACTGTACCTACACGACCAACGACTACAGCCAAACCAAAAGCAATTACTGGAAATAATAAAACTGACATTGTTGTTACCTCTTCATTTTGCGTGCTTGGGTACACTTGATGAATAATAAAGTGCACAACCGTTCACATTAATTGGGATAATAGCAGTGCACAAATGTACACTCAAGTGTCGCAAAGACATTCCCGACGAACGGTATAAAAAATACACGATATAAATTCAAGACATTGAATAAGCTTATATTTTTTAAAAGTACAACTGTTTTAACTATTTTTAAAATTTAAAATAGAAGCCCAAAGTTATTCTTTTTTCTAAATTTTTTTATTGTTTGTCGATATTGTCACTCGGGTGTAATAGCATGATGCAAAAATGACATGAAAAAAACTTTAGATGACTCTATTCAATTTATTCATGTTCATGCACCATAATCACGCAAACATTGAGAAATGTTGCTGTTTTATACAGAAAAACTTGTTATTTTTACGCAGAAAAATGTGCATTTAGTATATATTAGTAAACTTGTCATTTTTCTTTAAGATATAAAATGTTTGGCGCCATGACATACACTTGTTTTTAATAACTATACCCATATAAATCAAAAACTTGTATGTCATAACTTGTTAAGACTTAGGATTAGGTTTGAATGAAAAATTTTAAAGTTGCCCTTGCTCAATTCTCTCCGCACATTGGCAATATTGATGCAAATACTCAAAAGATGGTTGAGCAAGCAAATTTAGCGAAACAACAACAGGCTGATTTGATCATCTTCCCTGAACTATCTACGATCGGTTACCCAGCTGAAGACCTATTACTCCGCCCAAACCTACAAAAACGCACTCAAAAAGCGTTTGCCCAGTTAAGCGAAGTAAAAGACATCTTGATGGTATTCGGTTTTGTGCACCAAACTGAAGATGGTCATCGCTATAACTCTGCTGCTGTCATGAAAGACGGGCAGGTTTTAGGTGTTTATAATAAACAAAACCTGCCAAATTATGGTGTGTTCGATGAAAAACGCTACTTCCAAGAAGGTCATCAACATCTTGTTTTCGAATATCTAGGTCACAAATTCGGCGTCTTGATTTGTGAAGATGTTTGGTCACTGAATACCGTTAAACAACTCAGTCAGTTGAATGTTGAAACGGTTCTGGTTTTAAATGCTTCACCATATGAAGTGGGTAAACCGCAACACCGCATTCAAACGCTCAACGAACTTGCAAAACAATTGAATCTAAACGTTGTCTATGCCAACCAAGTTGGTGGACAAGATGACCTTATTTTTGATGGTTCAAGCTTTGTCAGCAATAAAAACGGTCAACTTGCACTGCAAGTACCAAGCTTTCAAGAAGCACTTTGTTACGTTGAATATGATGCTGAACAAAAGCAGTTTAAAACAACTGATGCGATTCCTGCATTAGAAACTTTTGCAGAGATTTATCAAGCACTCGTAATGGCAACACGTGACTATGTGCAACGCTCTGGCTTCCCAGGTGTAATTCTTGGTTTATCTGGTGGAATCGATTCCGCATTAACAATGGCAATTGCAGTTGATGCAATTGGCGCAGATAAAGTACAGGCTGTGATGATGCCATATACCTACACCTCACAAATGAGTGTAGAGGATGCAACTGAACAAGCACGTCGTATGGGTGTTACCTTTGGTATTGCTGAGATTCATCCAATCGTAAACAGTTTTATGCAGACCTTATTCCCATTCTTTGGTAATACCCCTGCAGACGCAACTGAAGAAAACTTACAGGCGCGTACTCGTGGTACGTTACTGATGGGTTTATCCAATAAATTTGGTAATCTTGTACTCTCTACAGGCAACAAGTCAGAGATTTCTGTCGGATATTGCACCTTGTATGGCGACATGGTTGGTGGCTTCTCAGTCCTCAAAGACGTGTATAAAACAATCGTGTTTGAGTTAGCGAAATACCGTAACACGCTAGATGAAACACCAGTGATTCCTGAGCGTGTCATTACTCGTCCACCATCAGCAGAACTTCGCCCTGATCAAAAAGACCAAGATTCATTACCTGCTTATGATGTACTTGATGCCATCTTATATGCTTATATTGAAGAAGATCTCAGCCAAGCGGACATTATCGGCAAAGGCTATGAAGCCGAAGTGGTAGAGAAAGTGATTCGTTTGGTTGATCGTAATGAATACAAGCGTCGTCAGGGCGCGATTGGACCACGTATTAGTTCACGTGCCTTCAGTCGTGAACGACGCTACCCGATCGTCAACGGATGGACCGCGAATGACTGAAAAAATTGTTTCTGAAAAGTCACAATTACTTGCTCAAGCACTTATGCTTGAGCAAGTTGCATTTTATAAAAACCAACTCACCACACAACTTTCTGCTGATTTCTTCCAACAATTTATTCAGCTTTTTCTCCAACATGCACCCAATATTCAGCTCAAGGAAGTAGTTGAATTAGAACAAATTCAGGCTGTGGTAAAACGCTATGCCTTTGAAATGCAGCTCGGGGCAGGCTTATTGGAATTTATTGGGGAAATTGCGCAAAGACTGCATGTGTTTTCCTTACAGTCATCTGCACAATTACAGGACGTATTTTCAGACCACCAATTTGAAATGTGGTTATCCAAATTTTTAGAACTGGATAATATTCGCCATTATTTAAATCAATTTTTAAAAGACAGTCCTTCGATTCAGCAGTTGTGCCAATATATTGCGACCACGACTTTACAGAATAAATTACCCAAATTATTTACTCAGTCAGATGAAGAACGTATCTCTGAAAGTAAATATGAATGGCAGCAAAAACTAAAAAGCTTTTCGCATCGCCAACAGCAGCGTATTGAACAAAAGATTGAAGAAAGTATTGGTCGATTCATTCAAGAACAGCTGGTTGATCTCAGCTTGCTTTCAAATGATGACCTTGAGAGTCTTGCCCGCAATATCTGGGACGACAACAAAGCCCAGCCTTTATCAGAATACACCAAACAAGTTACACCGCTCGATGTAGAAGAGTTCTTTGTCATGATCTATGAGTACTGGAAAGAATTACGCCAGTCCACGTTCATACAAGATTTAATCTTATACGGTGTAAAAGTGTTTTATGACTTCTATAAAGATGAAAGTCTGGAAGATGTTTTTGCTGCGATAGGTATAGAAGAAACAGATCTACTTAACGAAGCGGTACGTTTCTACCCTAAAGTCGTGGTGGCTTTAGATGAACATGATGTACTTGAACCAATCATTACCCTCATCTTAAAACCGTTTTATGAGAGTCCTCAAACTTTAGCGACCATCGAAAAATATTTATAAAAAGTAAAGCCTGTAGATAAATGACTTATTTACAGGCTTTTGCATATCTGATGAATTATTTTTACGTAATAAGCAGATAAAAAGAAACCACGCAGGAGCGTGGTTTTTAAAATGGTGGCTATGACGAGACTTGAACTTGTGACCCCCGCATTATGAGTGCGGTGCTCTAACCAACTGAGCTACATAGCCGTAAACTGTGTGCGCATTATCTAGTTTCCGACCCAATTGGTCAAGTCTATGATCTTGAAAATATAGAACATATGAACAGTTTTTATGCTATCAAACATCAATTGATCAAATTTCAACAGATCTCGTTTGTTATGACAAAATTTGATGATGATAGGACTTTTATCAAAGTGGAAACTAATATCGAGTCAAAAGATTGTTTTTTGAATGTTATAAAAACTGCAGATAAAAAGAGACCACGCAGGAGCGTGGTCTATAAAATGGTGGCTATGACGAGACTTGAACTTGTGACCCCCGCATTATGAGTGCGGTGCTCTAACCAACTGAGCTACATAGCCGAAAACTGTGGGCGCATTATCTTAACTTTCAATACACACGTCAAGCACAATTTTAAAAAATTTGAGAAGTGGGCCTATAAGCCGGGTTCTGTCGAGGACGATCATTCCTCTAGGCGTACAATCACTCATACGCTCAAGCGACCTACCCGAATCCAGCACGGGCCGTGCCTCAGGATTCCTATTTGGTCTTGCTTCCGGTGGGGTTTACCTTGCCGTGAACTGTTACCAGACACGCGGTGCGCTCTTACCACACCCTTTCACCCTTACCTAATCCTACCTAGCCTCCCTTTATTAAAGGGAGGAATGGAGGGATTGGCGGTCTACTCTCTGCTGCACTTGCCGTCGGCTTTCGCCGCCCAGGCGTTACCTGGCACCTTGCCCTATGAAGCCCGGACTTTCCTCCCCTGTTTCAGTCACGGAGACCTCCACAGCAGCGACCGTCCAGCCCACTTCGTGGCGCATCTTATCAAAGATCGAAGTTAATTGCTCGCATTTTTTTGCCCAGTTAACTTTTTGTATTTCGCCATCAAGTCATCATGCGATTCGACATGTTGCGGATCGAGCGGAATACAATCAACGGGACAAAACAGTTGACACTGTGGCTGATCATGATGACCGATGCATTCTGTACACAATGCAGGATCAATCTCATAAATCAGCTCACCCATATAAATGGCTTCATTCGGACATACAGGTTCACAGACATCACAGTTAATGCATTCATCTGTAATATATAAAGACACACTACCAACCTTGTTGATGTTTACGTTCAAAGGCCTCAACCACTACGGCAGGCACAAATTTGGTCACATCACCTTTTAAACGAGCAATTTCTCTTACCAATGTCGATGAGATAAATGAATATTGCTCAGAGGGAGTTAAAAATACAGATTCAAAATGTGGGTCAAGTTGACGGTTCATATTCGCCAGTTGAAACTCATATTCAAAATCAGAAATTGCTCTTAAACCACGTAGTACGGCTGTTGCACGCTGTTCACGGAAGAAATTAACCAGCAAACCATCAAAACCAACAAACTCAACATTGGTCAAATGACTCAATGATGCTTTGGCTAATTCAACACGCTCTTCTAAACTAAACACAGGATTTTTATGATGACCAATCGCGATTGCAACCACAACTTCATCAAACATTTTTGATGCTCGTGCAACCAAATCAACATGTCCATTGGTAATTGGATCGAAAGTCCCCGGATAAATCACACGTGTTTTAGACATGCGTTGTACTCTAGTTAATGAGATAAGACGCGTATTTTAACAAATGTTCGGCCTAAACGCGAAATTCCTAAACAATGGAAAAAGGTTGCGTTTTACGGCACAATAGCTGTAATTGTGGAAGTTTAGATTATGGCGCAAGCAACAGTTGTAAAAAAACATAATGGTGGCACGATTGCTCAAAATAAAAGAGCGCGTCACGATTACTTTATCGAAGAAAAATTTGAAGCAGGCATGTCACTCCAAGGCTGGGAAGTAAAGTCTTTACGTGCAGGACGTATGACGCTCACTGAAAGCTATGTGGTTTTTAAAAATGGCGAAGCTTTTTTACTGGGCTCACAAATTCAGCCGTTATTGTCTGCATCAACCCATGTCGTTCCGGAAGCAACACGTACGCGTAAGTTGCTACTTTCTCGTCGTGAGTTAGAAAAGCTGTTGGGTGCAGTGAATCAAAAAGGCTATTCATGTGTACCATTGGCTTGTTACTGGAAAGGCCGTTTGGTTAAGTTGGAAATTGCACTGGTGAAAGGTAAGCAATTACACGACAAACGTGCTACAGAAAAAGACCGTGACTGGCAACGTGATAAATCTCGTCTGCTGTATAAATAAAAAAAACCTCCAATAATTGGAGGTTTTTTTCGCTCAAGATTAAACTGGGATATGTGTCAATCTTAATTCAGCTAGATATTTTCCGAACTTACGTGCAGTTTCCAAATCACCTTCTGGTGGGGTAATTTCAACACTGGCATTATCTGACTGGGTCATTAAGCCCAGAAAGCTCGACATACGGTTAATATCTAAAGCACTTCTTCCCGTCGGCATAAATGGTAAACCAGCCCACACCATGCCATGTTGCATCGCAAATAAATTAATCTGCTGTAATACCGCCAATTTGTCGCCACTGAGACCGCCACCATTGGTAAAACCAGCAGCCAGTTTACCTTGCCATGCCCGCGCTAACCAACGTTTAGAGGAGTCTTCCATAAACTGTTTCAATGCAGCTGTGAGACTGCCCATATAGGTTGGACAACCAATAACAATCACATCAGCTTGGTCTAATAAGTCCCACTGTGGCGCTGCTACAGAAATGAGATGTACCTCTGCACCTGCCTGCTCGGCACCCTGAGTAATATATTGCGCAACTTTGGCTGTATGTCCATAAGGACTGTGATAAACCACACAAACTTTAACTTGGGGAATAATTTGCTCAATAACAGACATGGAGAATTTTAAAAACCAATGAATTAGATCAAGTTTAACATTTTCACTACGACATGGCGAATCAACAACACAACCAATGCAATTTATTGCATGAATACAAAAGTTGCCATTCGTCCTGTTTTTGCATCACGGCGGTAAGAAAAATAATCTTCGGCTTGTTGATAAGAGCACTGATCTCCGCCTAAAACAGTTTCTACGCCCAAACGATTTAAAATAAAGCGAGCAATCGCATAAAGGTCCGCATGATATTTACCCACCACTTGGCCAGCAACAAAAGCAGTTTCGAGTTCAGGATATTTTTCACAAAATGCGGCTTTGACTTCTGCACCTATTTCAAAACACGGTTGACTAATTGCTGCACCTAGCCATGCCCAACTCGGCTGAGACTGCATTTCAGTGACAGTATTTTCAATAATACCATTGGCTAGACCACGCCAACCGGCATGCAGATTGGCAACTTCTGTGCCGTCGGCATTACCCATGACGACAGGTAGGCAATCAGCAGTCATCATCATTAAAGCATGGCCTTCACGTTGTGTGACTAGACCATCTCCTTCAAGGGCAATAAATGGAATTTGTTCATTCACGGTATGGCAAATCGTGCTATGGGTTTGCGTCATCCATGTGATTTTATCTACACCAAATACAGATAACTGATTCAACAAGACCATACGATGCTGCTGAACACGTTGTGCATCATCATTGACATGCAACGCCAAATTAAATCCAGACAGATTTTCATTTGCTGTTGCAATAGTTTGAGGATGTTCGATTCGTGTTTGCCCAACATAAACGCCTTTAGGTAGACCTTGTACAAATTCCATAAAATCCCTCCCAACCTCCCTTTTCAAAGGGAGGAGCTGAACAAATCATCCTTTATTAAAAAGGAACTTTACTTAATAGGCTTCATTTTCACTACGCAACACTTCAAGCAACTGAGTAAAATCCTCTGGCCAAGGTGCTTCAAACATCATTTCTTCACCCGTACGCGGATGTACCAAGCCAAGTTTAGCTGCATGCAAAGCTTGACGCTTAAAGCTACGTAGCTTATCAGTTAATGTTTCTGATGCACCTGCGGGGAAACGCACACGATTAACATAAACAGGGTCTCCAACCAAACCATGCCCAAGATAGCTAAAATGCACACGGATTTGATGAGTACGCCCTGTTTCAAGTTGTGCCTGAATACGGGTAAAGTCACGGAAACGTTCTTTCACATTATAATGTGTTACCGCATCACGTCCGCCCGGTAAAATCGCCATCTTAATACGATCAACAGGATGACGCTTAATCGGCTCATCAATAGTGCCACCCGCAATGACATTGCCATAGACAACTAAATCATAAACACGATAAACGGTTTTCTTGGCTAACTGCTTGCTCAAAGAAAATTGCGCTTCAAGATTTTTCGCAACCACCAATAAACCACTGGTGTCTTTATCAATACGATGTACCAAGCCTGCACGAGACAGCTCTGCCAATTTTGGCGCATGATAAAGTAACGCATTCACCAAGGTCCCCGTTGGATTACCTGCGCCAGGATGAACCACCATCCCCACTTCCTTATTGATCACAATAATATCGTCATCTTCATAAACAATATTTAATGGAATATTTTCAGGCTGGCTCGATGTTTGTGCTTCAAGTTCAACTTCAAGCGTAAGCAGCTCATTACCTTCACAACGGTACTTTGGTTTAACAATGTTACCATTTACCAACAGATGACCGTCTTTCATCCATTGCTTGAGTTTTTCACGAGAAAACTCGCTCCAAACCAATGCGGCAACCTGATCAATACGTTGACCTAAATAGTTTTCATCAAGTTGAATTTGCAACGATAAACGTGTTGCAGTTGAGTCGGAATTATGATTATCTGCATCCACAGAATCTTCGAGTAAGAAATCTGTTTCAGAGAAGTTTGAATTGGAAGATTGTGCTGAAGTCATTTGATGATCGGTACAAAAATGGTTTAATAGCACCATTGTAGCTCATTGCCCAGAATAACAGAGGAGTTTTTATGTCGCTACCACGTTATAAAATTACGGTGCTTGCACTATCTTTAGGTGTAGCGTCTGCATTTGTGGGCTGTAGCAGCAATCCAAGTAAGAAAGAAGTGGTGGATAAAGGACCACAATCGAGTGAACAAGTTTATTTTGAAAAAGCAATAAAATCGCTTGAGCGCAATCAATATACTGATGCGGTAAAGTCACTTGAAGCTTTAGATACTTACTATCCAACTGGGCAATATACACAACAAGCTCAACTTGAGCTGCTTTATGCGAAATTCAAACAAAAAGATTATGAAGGTACGATTGCACTTGCAGATCGCTTCATTCGCTTAAATCCACAGCATCCAAATGTTGATTATGCCTACTATGTTCGTGGCGTAGCCAACATGGAAATGAATTACGACAGCTTAATTCGCTATACCTCTTTACAGCAATCACACCGTGATGTGAGCTATGTGAAAGTAGCGTATCAAAACTTCGTAGAACTGATTCGCCGCTTCCCAAGCAGCCAATATTCAGTTGATGCTGCACAGCGTATGAAATTTATCGGCCAAGAATTGGCTGAAAGTGAAATGAATGCAGCACGTTTCAACATTGAACGTAAAGCATGGCTTGCTGCTGCTGAGCGCGCACAATGGGTCATTGAACACTATCCGCAAACACCACAAACGCCTGAAGCATTAGCGACTTTGGCTTATAGCTATCAAAAACTTGGCGATAATGCGACCTCGCAACAATATATTGATATCTTAAAACTCAACTATCCGAATCTCGTAAAATCGAATGGTGAAGTGAATTTACGTGCTGCGCGTAAAGAAGGTAGCTGGGTGAATCGTGCAACTTTAGGTTTACTTGGTCGTGAATCTAAAACGGTTCAAACCAAAAAAGATGAAGCAACCAACAATACTGAACAACGTAGCTTAACCAACCGTTTAAGCTTTGGTCTACTCGGTAAGCCAGAAGCTGAGCAAGCAACACCCGCTCCAGTTGCAGCACCTGTAGCTCCAGCAGCAACAGAAAATAAGCCAAGTTGGAAAAATCGTTTAAGCTTTGGTCTTTTAGATAAACCTGAAGCAAGTAACTCATCTGAGGATGATGCAGCCAACTAATCTGCAATTCTTTGATACAGCAAACAGGCAAGTCACCCCTTGCCTGTTTTTCATTTTATGCAACAATGATTCTTGACATTTTGCAGAGCAACAATGTTCTATTCCCCGTCTTAAATGGTTAAACACACATGGCAATTCCACAACATACGATTGATCAAATTTTAGATCGAACCGACATTGTCGATTTGATCGGTCAGCGTGTGAAGTTAAAAAAGACGGGGCGAACCTATTCGGGTTGTTGTCCTTTCCATCAGGAAAAGTCACCCTCATTCCATGTTTATCGAGATAAGCAGTACTACCATTGTTTCGGTTGCCAAGCCAATGGTAATGCCATCCGCTTTTTGATGGACATTGACAGTCGTAACTTTATTGATGTGATGAAGGATCTGTCCAATCAGACTGGTATCGAACTCCCTAAAGATAATCACGATAATAAAAAATTGTCCTATAAACGCAGTCCACAACAAATTACTGCACCTCAATCCACCGTCACGCCTCCTGTACAGGAAAACCAAAGCCCAGCAACATCTGCGAGCGCTGAATCCATTGATGATCATTTTGTTGATATGGATCGTTATATGGATGATCCTTTTGCACAATTTGATCCTTCCTTCAATATCATGGATGAACAGGTACAGGAAGGTAATCTCTACGACTTGTTAGAAAATGTCGCTCAGTTTTATGAACGGCAATTACCCAACAGTCAAAAGGCACAAAACTATTTCAAACAGCGTGGTTTATCCTCACAGACCATTCAATTTTGGCGTTTGGGTTATGCACCAGAAGATTGGCAGCATTTAGAAAAAGCCTTTCCACAAGATATTGAAGGTTTAAAACAACTGGGCTTGATTCGTTCCAGTGATAGCGGTCGAGATTTCGATTTATTACGTGAACGGGTAATTTTCCCGATTCGCGATCATAAAGGTCGTGTGGTTGGCTTTGGTGGCCGCGCCTTAAACGACGAGATAAAACCGAAATATATCAACTCACCTGATTCTGAAGTATTCCATAAAAACCAGCTGCTTTATGGTCTATACGAAGGCCGCAAACTCAAAGCCAATGATTGGCTGATGGTGGAAGGTTATATGGACGTGATTGCCCTACAGCAATATGGCATCAATGGTGCAGTCGCGACCTTGGGAACGGCAAGTAATGCCGATCATTTAACCACCCTGTTTAAACAAAATTCTCGTATCACCATTGCCTTTGATGGTGATGCAGCAGGACAGAAAGCAGCACGACGCACTTTAGAAATTGCGCTCCCCCTGCTCAATGATGGTCGTGAATTAAAATTCTTTGTACTACCAAATGAACATGACCCTGACTCGCTGATTCGTCGAGAAGGTTTGGAAAATTTCCAAAAATTATTACAACAAGCACCACTGTTATCTGACTTTGTGTTCGCACATTTAACAGGACAACATGACGTCAGTACCCCTGAAGGCAAAAGCTTGGTCATGGGTGAACTACGTGAGTTAACAGAACTGTTACCTAAACACGGTTCATTTCGTTATTTGCTGAGTCAGTCTTTCCGTGAGAAGCTCGGTCTAGGTAAACGCTTCACGCCACAAATCAGCCATGATGCATCACTATCTTTTAATATTCAGACCAAAGATGAAGATTTTGCGGTTGCGATTTTGATGCACCATCCCTTCCTGTATATTCATTTTGAAGAACTGCGAGCGGTGATTGACCAAAATGAATTATTAGCGAAGATTCTCGCTGCACTGAATATCGTGTTTGATGATCTTCCTGATGATCAGGAGCTTGCAACCTATTATGTGCTGGGCGCTTGTAGTAGTTATAGCCATGAACTGGCTGATATTATGCAGCGTACCAATATTCAGTCCTTAACCCAAGCACCTGAAGTTGCTGACAAACTGGCGAAGGAATATGCTTTGGGGCTACAAGAGAAATATTTGCGCTTAAAACTGAAATCACCAATTTCTTTAATTGAATCGCGTAATTTACGCCAACAACTAAATGAATTGACCAAACAGATTAGTTTGCGCTTATTGTCTTAACTGTCATTACTGGCGTGGCTTACGCTCATGTTCAAACACATCTTGCAAATGCTGTTGCAGCCATTCAAAGTAATCTGGATTTTCAGCTTTGGCTGCTTCTCTGAGCAAAATTGAGGTTGGGTGCATCAGCTTTTGAGTTAAGCGATGTGCAAACTCTTGCAAGACCTGTTCAGCAGTATTTCCATGTTGCAGCGATTCCAAAGCATGTGCCAATTCTTTTTGACTCACATCTTCACTGTGCTGACGATAAGCCTGAATAGTTCCACTCGCCTCTTTCACCTTTTGCTGAGTCATCAATTGGGTCGCCAATTGATTGACCATAATCTCAGCTTCAACCGCGGCTTGACGACGTTGCGCTAAGTTTTCATCAATCACGCTTTGCAAATCATCAACGCCATACAAATAGACGTTATCCAATGATTCCACTTTGGGATCAATATCACGCGGAACAGCTAAATCGACCATGAGCATTTGTTGATAGCGACGTTTTTTAAGTGCAACTTTAACATCTGAATATTCAATCACTTGATGCAAACTACCTGTACAACTTGAGACCACATCCGCTCTATGCAAATTCTGTGCAAGCTCTGCAAAAGGAATAATTTCAACATCAACTTGATGGGCAATTTCTTGTGCCAATAGATCAGCACGTTCACGACTACGGTTACAAATCAGGATTTTAGCAACCCCCATTTCCGCTAAATGCTTGGCAACCAAACTATTCATTTCACCAGCAGCCACCACCATTACAGTCAACTTTTCAGTATGGCTAAAAACTTGTGAAGCCAATTGAGCAACGGCATAACCCATTGAAACGGCATGACTTCCAACTGAAGTTTCTGAGCGAACCCGCTTTGCTGCGTAAAATGCATATTCAAATACACTATTCAATTCTGGCGAAACAGTTTCTGCATCTTTTGACAATGCTAATGCACTTTTAACTTGTCCTAAAATCTGCGGTTCACCCAACATCAATGAGTCTAAACCACTAGCAACGCGCATCAAATGTGTAACAGCTTGGGCATTTTCGTAACGATAAACATGATGAATTAACTGTTTTACATCAATATTATTCACTTGGGCCAGCCAACTCAGGACGCTATCCGCATCTTCTGTCATGGCATACACTTCGGTACGGTTGCAAGTTGACACCACCACCAAATCATTCAATGATGCATGTTGGTTTTGTTCAAGCAATAGCGCAGCTAATCGCTCTGCATTGAAAGCAATTTGTTCGCGAAGTTCAACAGAGGCTGTTTGATGGTTGACGCCCAATGCAAAGAAAGACATATCAGATCATCATTTCGCTAAATTTATGTTATTGTGCAACATCGGTGTCATAAAAAGCATTACTTTGGATCAATAAAAATTGCGTCAGCTATATCGCCGTACCCTTTTTAGCGGCAAGACGATTCGACGGTATTCTACCACAATCTTGTTGTTAGGTAGCATGAGCTCTTATGTCTCTGCACAAGCAATACACGACATGTATGCGGATAAGAGCTTTGAGCATGCACTGCAACAGAGCATGATTGCTGAATTTTCTCTTGCTTATGATGATATTGCAACCGCGCTACATAATTATACTGTGCTTGCCATTCGTAGCAATTCAACCACCATCAAACAGCGTGCGTTAGATATTGCCTTAGAATACAATGACTTACAAGCTGCCTTAAATATTGCAACCCATTGGGTTGAACAAGAACCTAAAGATGTTCCCGCCCTGTTCTATTTGTCGCATATCGCGTTAAAAACACATGAATATGAGTTAGCAGCCAAGACACTAGATAAGATTTTAAATATAGATCCTACTGCCGATCTTGAAGAGATTTTAGCGGGTATTGCACCTGAACAGGCACAAGATCGTGAGATTCTACTCAATGCACTCCGTGCCAGTGAAGAGCGCAACAACCCTTCGATTCTCGCTTTGATTGCAGGTTTAGAAGCGCAAGATGGTTTATATGAACAGGCACTGAACAATATTAATCGTGCATTGCGGAAGCGTTCAAAATCAACCAGTTTCATTTTAATGAAAGCCAACCTATTAATGGCTTTGCGCAATGATGAGGAAACTCAAAAATGGTTTGCTCAAGCGAGTCGCAAAAATAAGAATAATATTGATGTTCGAATGGCAGAAGCGCGATATTACATTCAAATCAATCAGCAACAAGAAGCCTTGGACAAACTTGAAGATATCATTAAAGATCATCCCAAGGCAGAAGAAGCCCTGTTTATTGCAGGCCTGACCAGTATTGATTTAAAGCAATATGAAAAAGCCGAACAATATCTGGTTGAATTGCGCTCATCAGCAAAATATCAAAATGAAGCTTATTATTACCTCGCAATCAATGCACAACGTAAACAGCATTATGAAACTGCAAAAGCCTACTATCGCCTAGTTGATGGTAGTTTATATATTGTTTCGCGTCGCAATATGATCGCGATTTTCGAGAAGCAAGGGCAACTGAATGATGCCTTACGTTTCTTGACGCAAGAACGGGTGAATTATCCTCAACATGCCAGTTTCTTGTATCAAGCACAGGCTGATATTTTAAAGAAGATGGATAATAAGAAAGCGGCGCTAGCGTTGCTGGATGAAGCGATTAAGAGCTTGCCAGATGACCCAGAATTAATTTATGCCGAAGTATTATTACTCGACCCCTATACTGACCGAGATAAATTAGACAAAACCTTAAAACAACTGTTAATAATCGAACCTAACAGCCCGACCTATCTCAATGCTTATGCTTATACACTGGCACTGCAAAACCGTCGTCTTAAAGAAGCACGCAAGTATGCAGAACTAGCGCTCGACTATGCACCTGAACAAGCCTCTATTCTCGATACTTTAGGCTATATAGCCTTCTTACAAAATGATTATGATACAGCAGCTAAAGTCTTAGGGCAGGCGTATTCGCTGAGTGAGAATGTCAATATTGGTATTCGTTATGCCAAAGCCCTGTATATGCAAGGCGCACTCACGCAATTTAGCGAGGTGTTACAGCAATTGAAACAAAAACATGCCAATGCCCCACAATTACAACAACTTGATAGCTTAATCTTACCCATCACCGTGAAAAAGAGTTAAATTCATGCGCTTGTTTTCAAAATTGTGCATTACCGTATGTAGTAGTAGCGTTCTATTTTTAACTGGCTGCCAACATTTAAGCCAACCAAATAAAGTGATTGCATCACCACAAGTTCAAGATGAAAATAATTTTAGCTTACAAGGCAAAATCGGTGTCCGTACACCACAACAATCAGGTAGTGCTTTTTTCACATGGGTTCAACAACAGGATCAGTTTGATATTGAACTCACAGGAATTTTAGGCGTCGGCAAGACCCAAATTGAAGGAAAACCTGGTGAAGTGACGCTAAACAGTGCCAAAACGGGTCTAATTACTGCAGCTACCCCAGAAGAGTTACTTGAAAAAGCCACAGGTTGGCAAGCACCAATTATGCATCTCGCTTATTGGGTACAAGCCAAACCTGCGACCTCAAATGCACAAGTGAATAAAGATGAAAATAATCGTCTAAAGCAATTGGTTGAAGATGGCTGGACGGTCGATTTTAGTTATAACGATGCGCAAACCCTCCCCAATAAACTTTTGTTGAAGCAAGCACTTGCCGATGACAAAGAAAACCGTATTACAATGGTGATTCAAAACCGATAATTTAGATTGTTTTTATGATTAGAGTGCCTTCCCCCGCCAAGTTGAACTTGTTTTTGCATATCACAGGTCGTCGTGAAAATGGTTACCATGAATTACAGACTATTTTTCAACTGATTGATTTATATGATTGGATGATTTTTAAACCATCATCAGAAACTACGATTCAAATTGAAGGCTTAAGCGAAGTCAAACTTGAACAAAACTTAATCTATCGTGCTGCACAATTGCTTAAACCACATGCACAAAAATTGTGTGGCTTGAATATTCGCATTGAGAAAAATATTCCAATGGGCGCTGGTCTCGGCGGTGGTTCATCCAATGCGGCAACCACGCTGATTGTACTGAATCAACTTTGGCAATGCGGCTTAAATGAACAGCAACTGGCCGATTATGGTGTACAGCTTGGTGCGGACGTTCCAATCTTTGTTTTAGGTCGTAATGCATGGGCCGAAGGAATCGGTGAACATTTATCATTCATAGACTTAGCTCAAAAAAAATTCATAATCTTAAAACCTGACTGTTTTATCAGCACTCAACAGCTTTTTTCTCAAAAAACATTGACAAGAGATTCCAAGATCACTACATTTTGCGCCTATCAGTTAGAACCTTCTAATTTTGGAAATAACTTTGAACCTCTGGCTCGACAGTTATACCCTGAAGTAGAAGAAGCGATGCAATATTTAGATCAGTTTGGTCTAGCAAAGCTTACGGGTACAGGTGCTTGTGTTTTTACTGAGGTAACCAGTGAAATGGATATAGAGCAAATTTTGCAAAACTCGCCTTGTAAAGCTTACTTGGTCAATAGTTTAGCAGAATCACCTTTAAGACATTTTTCAGTTACGTGTTAGGGGCGTCGCCAAGTGGTAAGGCACCGGGTTTTGATCTCGGCATCCGTTGGTTCGAATCCAGCCGCCCCTGCCAATTTTCATCTGTAGATATATGTAATATTTAGGGGCGTCGCCAAGTGGTAAGGCACCGGGTTTTGATCTCGGCATCCGTTGGTTCGAATCCAGCCGCCCCTGCCATTACATAATATCGAATTTAGGGGCGTCGCCAAGTGGTAAGGCACCGGGTTTTGATCTCGGCATCCGTTGGTTCGAATCCAGCCGCCCCTGCCATATCTTTAGACAGACTTGTTTTATATTGATATTTGCTCAAATATATTGACATTATCTTTTAAAACCTTTAAAGTTCTGCCGCATTAGGGGCGTCGCCAAGTGGTAAGGCACCGGGTTTTGATCTCGGCATCCGTTGGTTCGAATCCAGCCGCCCCTGCCATATAAATAAATTGTTTCCAAATTACCCGTCGGAAAAATTAAAAATTTTTCCCTTGCGCTCGGTGGAAGCATTGCTTCGCTTAACCCTCGCTCAGGTGCTTCATGCCCAATCTTGTCGTTTTTAGTGGAAGTGCTCATCCACATTTCGCTCAAAAAGTCGTAAGCCATTTACATATTCCTTTAGGTGCTGCTTCTGTTAGCAAGTTCTCTGATGGTGAAATTTCAGTTGAAATTACTGAAAATGTTCGTGGTAAAGACGTTTTTATCGTTCAGTCTACCTGCGCCCCTACCAATGATAACCTGATGGAAATCTTGGTTATGGCTGATGCTTTGCGTCGTGCAAGTGCTGGTCGTATCACTGCTGTCATTCCTTACTTTGGTTATGCTCGCCAAGATCGTCGTCCACGCTCTGCTCGTGTACCGATTACCGCGAAAGTTGTTGCAGACATGCTCACAACTGTTGGTATTGACCGTGTAGTAATGATTGACTTGCACGCAGACCAAATTCAAGGTTTCTTCGATATTCCTGTTGACAACATCTATGGTACGCCAGCGTTACTTGCTGACCTACGCCAGCAACAACATCACAATCTTGTGGTTGTTTCGCCTGACGTTGGTGGTGTCGTTCGTGCCCGTGCTGTTGCGAAACAAATGGGTGATATCGATTTAGCCATCATCGATAAACGTCGTCAAAAAGCAAATGAATCACAAGTGATGCATTTGATTGGTGATGTTAAAGATCGCGACTGTGTGATCGTTGATGATATGGTAGATACAGCAGGTACGCTTTGCAAAGCTGCCGATGCACTCAAACAATTTGGTGCTCGTCGTGTTGTTGCTTATGCAACTCACCCTGTTTTATCTGGCAAAGCCATTGATAACCTTCGTAACTCTGTGATTGATGAACTGGTTGTTACTGACACAATTCCTCTTTCAGATGAAGCACTAAGCTTAGGTAAAATTCGCCAAGTTTCTGTTGCTAGCATGGTTGCTGAAACAATTCGTCGTATCAATAACGAAGAATCTATTAGCGCAATGTTCGATAGTTATCTATAATAGCCCAGCTTTTTTCTTAAACCCTAGCTCGCTAGGGTTTTTCTATCGCTAAACTGGTCGCAAGTTTAGCTCATCAAACTCAATGAGGATATGCCCATGGCAAACTTCGTATTAAACGCTCAAGCACGTGAAGTAGCACAACAAGGGAAAGGTTCGAGCCGCCGCCTTCGTCATGCTGCACAAATTCCAGCTATCATTTATGGTGGCAGTGCTGAGCCTGTAGCAGTTACTTTAGAGCTTCGTGAAATCGTTAAAGCTTTAGAAAATAACGCTTTCTTCGAAGAAGTTATCGAAATCAAAATCGGTGACAAAGTTGAGAACGTTAAAATCCAAGCTTTACAACGTCACCCAGCTAAAAACACACCTATGCATGCTGACTTCAAACGCGCATAAGTGTTAAAGGCGTAAATTAGTGTCAAATATTTCGCTAATTGTTGGTTTGGGCAATCCCGGAAAGGAATATGCCCAAACCCGCCATAATGCAGGTTTCTGGTTCGTTGAACAGCTTGCAGACCGTTATGGTATTTCTTTAAAAGCTGATCCTAAATTTCACGGATACAGCGGTCGTGGCCAAATCGAAGGTCATGACGTACGTTTATTACTTCCTACCACTTTTATGAACCGTTCTGGTCAAAGTGTTGTCCCTTTCGCCAAATTTTATCAAGTTGCACCTGAAGCAATCCTGATTGCGCATGATGAACTGGATATGAATCCTGGCGTTATCCGCTTGAAAACAGGTGGCGGACATGGCGGACACAATGGTCTTCGCGATATCGTCCCGCATATCGGTGCTAATTTCCATCGTTTACGTATTGGAATTGGGCATCCAGGTTCAAAAGAACGTGTTTCTGGTCATGTGCTCGGCAAAGCGCCTAGCAGTGAACAAGAACTAATGGATACTGCAATTGATCATGCCTTGTCTAAAGTGAAAATGCTTGTTGATGGACAAGTTTCACAAGCAATGAATCAAATTAACGCTTACAAACCCGCATAAACTGAATTGTTGATCAATCCCGCTTGCCATATTGCATTTTTAAGCGCAAAATGCGCATCAAACCGCCTATAGCCCGCGGAAAACGTGACAAGTCAACCATAAGATATTGATCTTAGGTCTTACTCAGGAGACGCTAGCCATGCTATCTCGTTTATTAAAATGTAAAATTCACCGTGCAGTTGTGACTCATGCAGAGCTTCATTATGAAGGTTCTTGTGCAATTGATGGCGTATTAATGGACTTAGCAGGGATTCGTGAATACGAAGAAATCCACGTATGGAACGTAACTAACGGCAAACGCTTCACAACTTACGCAATTCGTGGTGAAGACGATTCAGGTATTATCTCAGTCAATGGTGGTGCAGCACATCAAGCTGATGTTGGAGATTTAGTGATCATTGCAACTTTCGGTGACTTTACCGAAGTTGAAGCGAACCTCCACAAACCTCGCTTGGTTTATGCAAATCCAGACAATACCGTAAATCACACTGCAAACTGTATTCCTGTACAAATTGCATAAGCAGTAAAAGATTTCTAAAAAGCCAGTCGATATGAACTGGCTTTTTTATTGCCCAGAAAACCCAAGACCTAGTTCAAGCAAACTACAAAAACACTGGAAAATCCGCTGATTTTTTACGCAAGCAAACTTGTAAAATAGTTCAATGCCTTATTCAATAAAATAAACAATAACGATAATTTGCAGAATATGGATATTACTCACCTCCTCAGCAAAGTCAGCCTGTTTGCTGACTTAGATCACACCACCTTAGAAAGCTTGGTACCGCATTGTCATATTCGGCATCTACAAACAGGACAACAGCTTTATTGCGCACATGACATTGCCGATTATGTTTATATTGTTGCTTATGGTCGGGTCAAACTCACCACTACAGCAGGTTTACTGACTTATTTTGGCCGTCATGACATTGTTGGTGAAACAGGAGTTATTTCCAATCAACCTCATCATGGGACAGTCAATGCAGTCCGTGACACAGCTTTACTTGGTATTCCACAACAGCAATTTTTAGATTTTATTCACCATTACCCCAAAGTCTTATTTGCTTTATCCCGCCTCATCATTCACCGCGCCCAACCCGAATTGCAACATTGTCATGCGATGGGAAACAGTCGCACACTTTCAGTGATTCCAGTCTCATCCCATATCCCAGCCACGCATTTGGCAGAAAAACTGACCGAACATTTACAACGTTGGCCTCAAGTTCGTTTAGTTACAACTGCACATGTTGATGCCTTGTTTGGTGTAGGGTTCAGTCAGACACCATTGGACTACAGTAGTGACGATTTAAAACTACGCCAATGGCTAGCCAATTTAGAAGAAAAACATTGTTACGTACTCTACGCTGCAGATCGCAGTGATGATGAATGGTCCAAACGTTGTTTACACCAAGCTGATCGAATATTGATTCTGGCAGAAGCCAACCAAACACCTACTCAGACCAGACTGTCTGATGTACTGAATCAGCATGATTGGCAAAGCCCGATTGAATTGGTATTGCTCCGTTCCGAAGGAGACCCCTCACCACATACGTTGATTTGGAAGCAGCTCTATCACGCTCGTGCCCATTACTTCATCCATCCTTGGGCACAAGCTGATATCTGTGCCGTTGCTCGTCAGATCTCTAGCCAAGGTGTTGGTCTAGTACTTGGTGGCGGCGGTGCACGTGGCTTTGCCCATATCGGTTTGATTCGAGCGCTGGAACAATTACATATCCCGATTGATATTGTTGGTGGCACCAGTATGGGGGCATTTGTAGCAGCCCTAGTCGCCTGTGGTTTTGATAGTGTGGAAATGACCCATATCGCTTATGAAACTTTTGTGGCGCGCAATTATCTCAATGATTACACCATGCCTCGCGTATCACTGATTCGAGGGCAACGTTTCCATTCCCGTTTACATGCCATCTTTGGAAGCCGTCGAATTGAAGAACTCAGACAGACTTACTACTGTATTTCGACCAATCTCACCACAGGTCAAGCTGTCATTCATGATCAAGGCGAACTCGCCACTTGGGTCGGCACCAGTATGAGTGTCCCCGGTGTTGCGCCACCTGTTGCTTGGCATGAAAATTTACTCTGCGATGGCGGCGTGATTAATAATTTACCAACTGATGTCATGCAAAATCTAGAAAGGGGCACCATTATTGCCAGCAATGTCAGCCTGCATGATGATATTCGAGTCCCCGGCATCGGTTTAGAAGAACCAGATCAAAGTGCGTTATTGAACTGGAATAAAATCATCAAAGATAAACTTCTACATGCACCACGTCTGGCAGAAATTTTAATGCGCACTGCGACCCTTGCAAGTGACACCATGATTCAAACAGCGGCAATTGAACGCGCCAATTTACATATCCGTATGCCGATTGAAGGCATTGGTATGTTTGACTGGCATAAACTCGATGAACTGAT
The DNA here is from genome assembly GCF_023702675.1 of Acinetobacter sp. C26M. Classification (NCBI taxonomy): domain Bacteria; kingdom Pseudomonadati; phylum Pseudomonadota; class Gammaproteobacteria; order Moraxellales; family Moraxellaceae; genus Acinetobacter; species Acinetobacter sp. C26M. The sequence goes on along the minus strand of NZ_CP098478.1, from coordinate 921,626 downwards.
CGAACGCGGCTATGAGCATGCCCTCGAGACCTTATTGCCAATTCGAGAAACTCTGCCGAATGCTTAAGCCGAGTGAATCTGATATCGATCTAATAGGCCATCTAAATATTGATAAGTTTCAGGATCTAGCTGTTGCATATAGCCATCAAGAATACGATGACATTGCTGCTGCTTGTCGATTGGCATCCTTCGCATAATGTCGAAAGTTACCTCCCATTGCGAACGCAATAATGATGCATAAGCAATATGATGCAATACTTCCTCATCAATTTGGGCAATTGCTGTTGCTACTGCTTGTCTTGCTTCGTCCTGCATATAATTCACAATGACCAACATATCGGTCCACAAATCGCAGCGATCAGCAGCCTCCACAATACTATGGATAATGGTGACCTGCCTTAACGCTGGCAAATTTGCAACAAAGCTCTGTGCCTGTGCCGATAAACAAGCCACCACAGGTAACATATCTTCCCATAATTGATCCTCTTGAGTTGCCTGAATAATGGCATTAACAACAGACTCACCTTGCAGAACCGCTAAATCCCCAAGCTCCTGTTTTAGCCCATAACTGATATAACTCATTAAAGCCAGAACTTTTGGCCACACTAATCTCTGCGCTGGATCACCAATAATCAATAAAGCTTGTTCAATACGCTGCTTAGGTAAGACATGGACTAAATGATCGATTTGCTCACGGGACTCAATATAAAAAGCAATTTCCAATAGGTCGCTTTCACTTTCAACAACCTGTGCAACATCCTGCAAAACAGCATCAGATAACATACTGACAAAACGCCCAATCGTTACAAAGTCCCGTTGCGCTAATAAAACTTGAGTAATGTCAGTAATCTGATGTGTAGTGAGATAGCCAAGTAGTTCTCTTGCCAGGCGAGGATCCAAATAAACAGCAATTGCTGCTATGGTTTTTGCAGGCAAATGCTTCGCTATTCGATAAGAGTTTTCTGTAGATAAATACACTGCAATTTGGGCGACAATAAATGGTTCTAAAAAGTGTTTCACCATGAAAATACTGACCCAGCGTGGTAACCAATTCACCCATGCAGCCAAATAACGAAAACGTTTTTTCTGACGATTTTGGAGTCGTTCTAATATCGCAAACCTAAACTGTCTAAGGCTTTCAGGTGCCAAAGACTGCATAAACGCTAACTCCTGCTCTGACACCTGCAAAATGCGAGCGAGCTTAATCAACTCTGCCTGTACTGCCAAACGAGTCATGCAATTTCCTTATTTTATTTATTTCGGAATAACCAACGAAGGAAAAAAGGCGTTTGATACACACTACGATTCATTCTCTGATCTTCATTTTTTATGGCCTGCTGTAATTGTTGATTTAACCAAGCCAAATCCTGATGGGAAAATTGTGAAAATGCTTGAAGACTCATTACAGGTCTACGTAATTGTTGTGCTAATTGCTCTAATTCAGTCTTATCCGCTTTCTCCATTAGTCCACTCCTCTGCATTATTGTTTTTTTATCTTTCGAGTGTATGCTCAATTTAAATCTATTGCCAGTTTCACAGATCAGTAGAACAACCGAGCGACGTCTCAGCAAATTTTTTCATTTTTATAGAACGATTCATTCTATAAAAAGTTGCCTTTTCTCATAAAAATCTGGCTATAATCGAAACACATCGCTTCAGGGCGGGGTGAAATTCCCCACCGGTGGTAAGTTAGGCATTGCAATAAAATGACCTAATCAGCCCACGAGCCTGTATATATTTTTATATACTCGCAGATTTGGTGAGAGACCAAAGCCGACGGTATAGTCCGGATGAAAGAAGACGAAACCACTGAAACACGCTTTTTGCGTTGTTTTGGTGTACGCTTATTTTTCACACCAGTCCTGAAATGTTCAACCGTATCCAATTTACGAGAGCGTTTCATTATGTCAAGTTTAATCCAACCCGAACTTTTCTTTTCAGCCCTTTCCCCTGCTGAACAACGTATTCAACAAGCTTTAGAAGATATCCGCCAAGGCAAACCTGTGTTGGTGATGGATGATTTTGATCGTGAAAACGAAGCTGATCTGATTATTGCTGCTGAAACTTTAACTGTCGAAACCATGGCACAAATGATTCGTGATGGTTCAGGTATTGTATGTTTATGCCTAACTGAAGCATTAGCTGATCATTTAGAACTTCCGCCAATGGTGGTCGACAATTCTAGCCAGTTTAAAACTGCATTTACCGTGACCATTGAAGCGGCACAAGGTGTGACCACAGGCGTTTCTGCTAAAGACCGCGTCACCACTGTTTTAGCTGCAACCAAAGATGGTGCCATTGCAAGTGACCTTAGCCGTCCGGGTCATGTATTTCCTTTACGTGCGCGTGAAGGCGGTGTCCTAAGCCGTCGCGGTCATACCGAAGGTACCGTTGATTTAGCACGTCTGGCAGGTTTAAAACCATCAGGGGTATTGTGTGAGTTAACGAACCCAGATGGTTCTATGGCTTCAGGTATTCAAGTTTTAGCTTATGCACAAACACATGGCTTGACCGTGATTAGTATCGAAGAACTGGTGCAATATCGCTTAAAGCATAATGTCTAATTAAAAATAAAAAGCCTCGAATCATCGAGGCTTTTTATTGCATGGATTTTAAGAGACTTTCCGTTCTGCATTCATTTCATCCACCGTTTCAACTAACTGGCTAAATTGAGAAATCTGCGTTACAGGCTGTGCCTGAGCCAATTCATCTGCCCGACCATAACCATAATTGACGGCAATGGTTTCTATACCATTAGCTCGCGCACCGATAATGTCATATTGGCGATCGCCGACCATAATGCACTGCTGTGCGTCTAACTGCTGTTGTTCCAGAATATAAGCGATTAAATCCGCTTTGTTAGTTCTCTCACCAGTCAACTCACTGCCGTACATTTCGGTAAAATACTGAGCTAGATCAAAATGAACCAAAATTTGCTTCGCATAAACTGTAGGCTTTGCTGTCGCCAAAAACAACGCATATCCTTGTGATTGCAATTGTTGCAAAGTCTGGGCGACTGATGGATAAACTTCATTTTCAAATAAGCCTGTTACCGAGAAACGCTCACGATAAGCGAGTAATGCCTGTTCAGCTAAATCATCATCTTGAGTATTGAGTAATTTTGCAAGAGATGCTTTAAGTGGCGGCCCAATAGTCCAGTCTAAATCGACCTCATCCGCAATGGGCTGACCTAATTTTTCTAGCGCAAAACGAATTGAACCATGAATCCCTGCTTTCGGGTCGGTTAAAGTCCCATCTAAATCGATTAGAATATTTTTGATCGTCATTCGCTCAATCTCTTACAGTCTTACACAACATAGTCGAGAGTTTCTCGAAACTTCCCTATACTACCGTAGATTGCAGAATAAAAGGAAATTGCAGTGCGTCCAACCGTACTTTGTTTTTCAGGCTTAGATCCTTCTGGTGGGGCTGGTCTACAGGCAGATATTGAAGCAATTGGACAAAGTGGTGCGCATGCAGCCATTGCCTGTACCGCTTTAACCATTCAAAACTCACAACAAGTGTTTGGTTTTGAAGCGACGTCAAAGGAATTATTGCTGGCACAAGCCAATGCCGTGGTCGGTGATTTACCGATTAAATGCGTGAAATCAGGTATGTTAGGTACGACTGACAATATTGCGGCACTAGCTGAATTCTTGCGTGAACATCCAGATTATTTATATGTCCTAGATCCCGTTTTAGTGGCGAATAGTGGCGGTTCATTGGGTGACCAAGCGACATTAGTTAAAGCCTTTGTTGAGCTGATTCCATTGGCAACAGTGATTACGCCAAATACTGTTGAGTTAAGAGCCTTAACAGGTTTAGAGGATATCGAGCTGGCTACTGAAAAACTTTTCGAAATGGGTGCAAAAGCAGTATTGGTCAAAGGTGGGCATGAAGATACGCCTGATCATATCCGTAATGTGCTCTATGCCGATGGCAAAATGCTGGCGGAAAGTCGCTGCCCTCGTTTAGAAGGTCAATATCATGGTTCAGGCTGCTCATTGGCAAGCTTTATTGCAGGACGTTTAGCGTTGGGCGATTCTTTAAAAATTGCGGTTCAACATGCAGAAACATGGTTATTTGGTGTGTTAAAACAGGCAGAAACGCCTGTACCGAATGGGCAAAAGATTCCAAAACGCTTTTAAAGCATCCACGAATAAATGAATACTCAATAAAAAAGGCGCGAGATGCGCCTTTTTTTATTTCAAATCAATTACTGTGGAATACGGAGTACCTGACCTGGGAAAATGTCATCTGCATTTTTAAGTAATGGACGATTTGCTTCAAAAATTTTATTGTATTGGTTTGGATCACCATAATATTCTTTTGAAATCTTAGACAAATTGTCTCCTGATTTCACAGTATAGAACTTACTTTCTGGCTCAGGTGTTTCCACTGTAAGTTGATCATCAACTTGGGCAACATGATCAATATTTCCAACAGCAAGTACAATCTTTTCTTTATCTGCTTGGGTTTTAACCTGCCCTTTAATCGTTGCCGTATCGGTATTGCCATTATATGTCACCGATAAGCCATCAATCGGAAGACCTAAACTTTTAATCAAACCTAATAATTTATTCGCAATCTCTTGAGCTGAAGGTTCAGCTGGTGTTGCTGGTGCAGCTTGTGGTTCTGCTGGTGCTGTATTTTTCTTACCAATACCTTTAACAAAATCAAAAAGACCCATTGTTATTTCCTCTGTAATTATTAATTGCAAAATAGTCAAAATAGACTTACATCTAGTTATACAGAAAAAATAAAACACTCGAGTTTCAATTTAGCGCGGTCTTGTAAATATATGTATATGCGTTAGAACTTAATGAAAAACATCCTGTTGCAAAACATATCAACACAAAAAAGCCACCTTGCGGTGGCTTTCGATCATGCAAGATGATTAACCAAGTTTCTTAGTTACGTAATCGATTGCAGATTGAACAGTTGTGATTTCATTTGAATCTTCATCTGGAATCGTGATGTCAAAATCATTTTCGAAAGACATTACAAGTTCAACCAAATCTAAAGAGTCAGCACCTAAGTCATCCATGAAAGATGCTTCGTTTTTAATCTCTTCAGCACGCATACCTAATTGTTCAGCTACTGCTTGTTTGATGCGTTGTTCGATATCGCTCACAGGAATTCTCCTCATTGCTTGTGGCGTTTTAATTTGCCACTAGTTTAATTGAATATAAGATTTTTTAAAAGTTTATACATCGCCACTTAAGCCATGTATAGACCACCATTTACGTGTAAAACTGTACCAGTAATGTAACTAGCCTTATCGCTGGCAAGGAAACTCACTGCATCTGCAATATCTTGAGGTTCACCTAGACGATTTAAAGCTACTTGATCAATCATTTTTTTACGAATCTCTTCGCTTAACTGATCAGTCATTTCAGTGGCAATGAAACCAGGTGCAACACTGTTCACTGTAATCTGACGGCTACCCATCTCTTTGGCTAAGCTACGACTGAATGCCTCAATCCCTGCTTTTGCTGCTGAATAGTTCGCCTGTCCAGGATTGGCAAAATGCGCAACCACTGAACTGATATTAATAATGCGGCCAAAACGAGCTTTGGTCATGCCTTTCAGTACACGCTTAGATAAACGGTAAACGGCTTTCAGATGAATATTGAGAATGTCATCCCAATCATCTTCAGACATACGAAGCAGCAAGTTGTCTTTGGTAATACCTGCATTATTCACCAACACCAGTACTGAACCATGCTTTTGTTCAATATCTGAAATCAATGCATCAATCGCTTCACCATCACGAACATCGAGTACTGCACCCGTTCCATGCTCAGCAAAGCTTTCTGTGAGTTTTTGCGCGCCTGCTTCAGAAGTCGCGGTACCAACCACAAAAAAACCGTCTTGAATGAGTTGCTGTGCAATTGCTGCGCCAATACCTCGGCTTGCTCCTGTCACTAACGCAACTTTTCGTTGTTGTGTCATGCAATTTTTCCTTCTGCCACTAACACTGCGTTTAGGGCATCTTCCATACGTGCTTTGCTATCAATGGCAAATGCTTTTTCTATGTTCGGTAATCGCTTCGCAAGATTACTCAGCACTGTACCTGGTCCACATTCAACCACATACTGGATGCCCTGATCTTGTAGATACTGCATGGTACGTGTCCATTGTACTGATTGGTACAATTGAGCCGTTAAGGCTTGACGTAACTGAGCAACATCTGTCGCGATTTCCGCGTTGACATTTTGTATTACAGGAAGGCATGGTAGCTCAATGGCAGTTTGTTCCAAAGCTTCTGCAAACTTTTCTGCTGCTGGTTTCATAAGCGTACAATGTGAAGGTACAGAAACAGGTAATGCAATTGCTTTGCCTGATTGCTCTTTTGCTTCAGCCATGACTTGCTGAACCAATGTCGCACTACCAGCAATCACGACTTGTCCTTGTGCATTATAATTTGCTGCTTCAACTGAACCATTTCCAGCAGCTGATATATTGACCTTCTGACAAAGTTCAATCACTTTCTCATCAGCTAAACCAAGAATTGCAGCCATTGCACCTTCACCTTGAGGCACAGCACTCTGCATCAGTTTGCCACGTAAATGTACCAGCTTAACTGCATCAGCCAAACTCATTGCTTCTGCTGCAACTAGTGCACTGTATTCCCCTAAAGAGTGTCCAGCCAAGTATTTCGGTACAATACCACCCAGCTCCAACCAAACACGCCATAAAGCAATGCTTGCAGTTAGTAATACCGGTTGGGTGTTTTCAGTTTGATCTAAACCTTCACCGCTTTGGGTAATATGCCAAAGATCAAAACCAAGCGCTTCTGATGCTTCTGCAAATGTATCTTTAACGACACTAAACTGCTCTGCAAGTTCAGCCAGCATACCCGCTTTTTGCGAGCCCTGACCTGGAAAAACAAATGCTGTTTTTGTTGCTTGAGCAGCCTGCTCAAGTCGTTTAGTCGACATATAAAAATCCTTAAAATGGTCTATCGCCAATTTCATCAACACTCATGATTTTACATGAGAATGACAACAGACTCTTTCCCGATGCGGCAATTTACCATTGATTAAATCGTTTTTTAATTGCGAAAAACAACAAAAAAGGGAGCTTTCGCTCCCATTTTTTCTATACTTTAAGCTAACGCTTAATGCATATAGTTCAATTATTCAGCATCAGCTGCTTTAGCGAATAATTGACGACCACGGTAAATACCGTCTTTAGTCACGTGGTGACGACGATGAGTTTCACCAGTAGTTTGGTCTACAGATAATGCATTCTCGGTTAAAGCGTCATGTGAACGGCGCATGTCACGGCGAGAGCGACTTTTACGGTTTTGCTGAACGGCCATGATGGCTCCTTACAAAGATCGAAAAAATGGATCAGAACAAATTCAGTTGTCTTAACTCAACATTATAACATAAATTATGAGTTAAGTTTACCCTTCAGACCTGCCAAAACATCAAACGGGTTATCCCGCTTTTTCTCTTCGACAACATCTGGAGTGGCAGGTTGATGCTTATGCTCACAAGCATCATGCTTAGGAGATAAAGGCACCAACAATAACAGCTCATCTTCTAGTAGTGCGAGTAAATCTATCACTGCAGGTGCATCATAATCACCTTTTTTTGAAGATTCACTTTCACCTAGAACGATGAAATCAGCATCCTCATCCAATCGCTCTATCAGTGACTCATCATCAATCAAAGCTAAATGAAAGTCTGAAACCAATTCAATTTCAACGGCTTCCAAACAACGTTGGCAGACCATTGGAACTTTTGCTTCAGTATGTCCATCTAACCATACAATACGATGATAGATATCCATTGATAGCTTACAGTCTATGTTGATCAATTGATCATCAATTGAACCAACAGCTTCTCGAGCAATACGAGCAAAGCGAGACAATGGCAGTGTTCCTGACCATGTAAAGCCCTGTTCAGCCCATTTAAATGGCTCGATTTGGCTTGGAAAAGTATTTGCTGACATAATTAAGGCGGCAATTCTACAAATTCATCGGTACTCTGTCAAAGATTAAGATACAATTTTGCACTTCTTTAGACAGAACTCGGGGTAAATTAAGCAATGTACCTGTTGCAGCCGCAACTTGAAGTAACATCTTCATTACTCGTAAGCACCCATTCAACCTCTGTTCCTGCGTTAGCGCTAGATCAAGTGCAACGTTCATCTTGGCAAAAGTTAACGACAGAACCAGAACAGGTCGATTGGCTTATTTTACACTTTAATCACTGGTTTTCCCACCATAATGTCACACTAGTTAAAGGTGAATTTGAACCAGAATATTTCCCAGCGACAATTGAGCAGTCTGCGAGAATTCAATTTGCCCATGGTTTTTTTAATAGTGCCCTGCATGAGATTAGCCATTGGAGCATTGCTGGCAAGCAACGTCGCCTACTTCCCGACCTTGGTTATTGGTATGCGCCCGATGGACGAAGCTCGGAGCAACAAGCACTGTTTGAGCAAGTTGAAATTAAACCTCAAGCCATAGAATGGCTATTTGCGACTGCCTTTGGTCGAAAATTTCGTGTGTCGCTAGATAACTTAACAGGCGATGGCGGTAATGGAGATCAATTTAAAGATCACGTCTTCGCGCAAGTACAGCGTTATTTTTCTGGTGAAGCAAAATTACCTCGTGATGCCGTACATTTCATTGATTGCATCTGTTTATGCACCCGTCAAGGCTCACCATTACAACTCGATGAATTTAAACGTGAACACCTTGATTAAATGACAAAATTATCACATCTAAGACTTGCAACATGCCCCTAACAAGTTTCATACTAAATTTAGCCGTATAAATCAGGGAGTTAAAATAATGTTGCATTTACATATTCATCCTGAAAATCCACAGGCTCGCTTAATTACACAAGCAGTAGAACGTATTCGTGCTGGTGATGTGGTGGTTTATCCAACCGATGCAGCCTATGCCATTGGCTGCCAGATTGGAAATAAGAGTGCAATGGAGCGGATTGCTCAAATTCGTGGTTTGGGGCCAAAGCACCAGTATGCGATTATGTGTTGTGACTTATCTGATATTGCAACCTATGCCAAAGTCGATAACGCCATGTATCGTTTACTGAAAAATAATACGCCAGCAGTTACGACTTTTATTTTGCCTGCGACCAGTGAAGTGCCAAAACGTTTAATGCATCCTAAGAAAAAAACCATTGGTCTGCGTATCCCAAGTAATCCTGTTGCTCAGGCGCTATTAAAAGAACTTGGTGAACCACTGTTAACCAGCACCCTAATTTTACCTGATCAAACAGATCCGCTGGATGATCCATTTGATATTGAAAACCAGCTTGGTAAACGTATTGATGTGTTTATCGATAGTGGCTTCGGTACTTTATCCACCACCAGTATTGTCGACCTATCGGGAGAAAATCCTGAAATTGTGCGTCGTGGTGTCGGCGATGTCAGCGCTTTTGAGTAAAGTATTTCAATTTAGCAGCCTGAGACTTAAAGTGCTCCAAACTGCTAAAAATAAAGTTAAAAGATTTTTTTAATAAATTAAAGACCAGTACTCTATGAAATACTTTGCTTTAGACTTATAAACTCAGGACACTGAGATAAGACTTGATTATATTCAAGTAAAGTATTGCCTAATCGATTTTTTGCAATATATGTCATTGTTATATTATCTTGCTCAACAACATTAATGATTGCTTTAACACGGTCTTTATATTTATCATCTTGATCGGAAACTTCAGAGAAATAACTACATACTAATTTTTGACTATTCTCTGCTAGCTTTGACTTAATTTGCGTTTCTATATCCCTTGGTAAATCAATAGTAAAACTCATGTATAGAAAAATATTTGGATATTGATTCAAAATATCTCCTTTGATTGGCAACTCTTTAATTTCTTCTTGCATCTTTTCATCAAATACAAGATTCTTAAGTTCGTTTCGCTGTTGTTCCTCAAATTCGTGCTGCCAATATTTTTCTGTGCCAAAGTATAATGCACCAATGATTAATATACCAATGGTAATAAATTTAATGTTCATACGCCCCCGAATGATTTACTTTATATTGAAGAAGCTAAAAATTATTTGTAAATGAATTATTAATAAATTATTTAAAAAAACAATAAAAAGCATATTAAAAATATGAAGCTATTTTATATTTCCGATAAATGACAAAATGGCTATTATGTTTCATTATAAATTTTCAAATCCCAAAGTGAATTCAGATAATCTTTGTTTCTGAAAACCTTGTGCATCAAAATTTTCAGGGCTTAACCACTGTTGATAGATTTTTTCTAATGCAGGCCATTCCTCGTCAATGATAGAAAACCATGCCGTATTACGGTTATGCCCTTTCGTCATCCGATCTTGACGAAATAAACCTTCATACTGAAAACCAAAACGTAAAGCTGCGGTTTTAGAGGGTGCATTACAATCATCACATTTCCATTCAACTCGTCTAAAACTGTATTCAAAGCATTGTTGTAATAATAGAAATATCACTTCAGTTGAAGCTTTGGATTTTTTCATTTTATGCGAAAAATAAACATTACCAATTTCAATGGCACCCTGCTCTAACCTTGGGTTTAACAAAGCAATCCAACCTTGGATCGTGCCATCAATTTCAATTAAAAAATGGGTCGAACCTTTAAAACCAAATAGATTTTGTAAGTCTTGTTTCAGTGAGGCTTGGCTTTGCGGTGCAACATAAGGCAAATAAGTCCAACAGGCAGCATTTTCTTCCGTTGCAACAGCTTCCCAAATTTGACTTGCAGCCTGATCAGAGATTTCACCAGCAATATGAATCAATTTGACAGATTGCCCATCTAAATTAGTTTGAATCAGTTGGTTAGGTTGATGATCAATCGCAAAGCCTACAGTTTGCCCAAATTGATTCTGTTGTGTTTTTAGATAATGTTTCATGGCGCTTTATAATTTAAATAAAAAAATGACATTTGCTGCTAATTTAAGCATAAGTTTTTTCTATGACCTATGTAATCTTGCATAAATATAGAAAATACCCTGAGAACTTTAAGGTTTTTGTAAGTGGGTAATTTATTAAATTGGCAATTTCGATTAGAATAGTCCTGCTCTTGGTAGCATGTGCCTCTCTTTGCACAAAAAATTATATCTTTCATGCTTTTGAAAATTCGCGTGGCTTATAACGGTAATGAACCAAATTCTCCCCCAAACTTTGGAGTCCACTCCTTCCATTCGCGTGCTTGACGAGTGGCAAGAAGTCATACCTGAAGATTTATATATACCGCCTGCTGCGTTTGAAATTTTACTGGAACAATTTGAAGGTCCTTTAGACTTTCTGATTTACCTGATTCAAAAAAATGGCTTTGATTTATTACAGGTCGATATTTCTCCGATTGCCACTCAATATTTGTCTTACATGGATAGCATGAAATCGCTGAATATTGAGCTGACGGCAGATTATATGGTGATGGCAGCATTGCTTGCGGACCTAAAGTCACGCTTACTTCTACCAAAACCAGCTGTAATTGATCAATTTGAAAAAGATCCAAAACAAGAGTTAATTGACCGTTTAGAAACTTATCTACGTATTAAGCAAGCTGCGGAACGATTGGGACAAATGCCCATCTTCGAACGCGATACTTTTAGTGCTAACGTGAGTATTGGTCATATTGCCCCGATCTATGAAGGCTATGATGTTGCAGCCTTACATGATGCTTTATTTTGCGTATTCAACCGCCCAGAACCGATTACCCATGTGGTAGCGCAAGAACCTGTACGATTAGAAGAACGTATTGCCTTTATTGAAAGCCAACTTGCATCAGGTGAGGTATTGAGTTTTATTGAGTTATTAAATCCCATGCAAGGCCGTATGGGAATGGTGGTCACTTTTATGGCGGTACTTGAACTTACACGTCAGCAAAAAATTCAGATTATCCATACAGGCATTGAAGCTCCTTTAACCATTCAAGGAGTTAATGCATGAGTTTTGATCAATTTGAGCAAAATGAAGGGATGTCATTTGAAGACATTCATCATGAAGTTTTATTACAACTTGAAGCGATTCTATTCGCCAGTGACTCGCCAGTTTCTCTTGCACGTCTAAAAGAAGCATTTCAAAACCAATATAATAAGCAGCAATTACGTACATTTTTACAGCAACTGGCAATGTTACAGCATGGTCGTTCAATCGAGTTGATTGAAACGGCACAAGGTTTTCGCTTTCAAGTACGTGCCAAATATCGAAATGTTATTGCACAGGTTTGGCCAGAGCGCCCAACCAAGTTATCACCGTCCTTACTCGAAACTGTCGCAGTGATTGCTTACCATCAACCAGTCACACGTGCCGATATTGAGCAGATTCGTGGTGTATCCAACAATAGCCAAAATTTAAGAACGCTTTTTGACTGGAACTGGATCAAAGAAGCTGGTTTCAGAGATTTACCTGGAAGACCTGCGTTGTTAGTCACAACGCCCCAATTTTTAAATGCATTTGGCTTAGCTTCGCTAGGTCAATTGCCTCCCCTGCAGAACGCCAAGGAAGCATTCATGACACTCGACGCACATGCGCCGAAGTCCTGAGAAAGGTGAACTGTTGATCATTATGTCTAAGGTTGTGCTGTCATGAGTGAAAAATTACAAAAGGTTTTAGCGAGAGTCGGGTTAGGCTCGCGTCGCTATATGGAAGAAGTCATTGCTGCTGGTCGTGTCAGCATCAATGGTCAGATTGCCCAAGTTGGCGAACGTATCGAACCAGGTGATGAACTTCGTATCGATGGTCGTAAAGTACAATTCCAAATTGAAGATGAAATTCGCCGTCGCGTATTGATTTACTATAAGCCAGAAGGTGAAATTTGTTCACGTAATGACCCTGAAAAGCGTCCAACAGTATTTGATCATTTACCTCAAATTGCCAATGATCGTTGGGTGATGGTCGGTCGTCTGGATATTAACAGTACTGGCTTATTACTATTCACTAATGATGGTGAGCTCGCTAACCGTTTAATGCATCCGTCAAATGAAGTTGAGCGTGAATACGCAGTTCGCGTGATGGGTGAAGTAACACCACAAATTCGCAATAACATGCTGAAAGGCGTTGAACTTGAAGATGGTCCAGCCAAGTTTGAATCATTCTCAGAAATTGGTGGTGATGGTATTAACCGTTGGTATCAAGTGGTGGTTAAAGAAGGTCGTAATCGCGAAGTTCGTCGTATCTTTGAATCACAAAGCTTGAAAGTCAGTCGTTTATTGCGTACCCGTTACGGCACTGTGATTTTACCACGTGAGCTACGTACAGGTCGTTGGATGGAATTGGATAAAACAGATATCGATAACTTGGCAAAATCTGTTGAGTTAAAGCCACGTCAAGGCACAGGTTTATTCGGTATGGCAAAACGTCGTACTGAGCGTATGTCTGAAAAGCCAATGGCGGCACGTCGTGGTGGCTATCTACGTCAGCAACGTCGTGATGATGAGCAAGATCAGTCACAGCAACAACGCCCAAGCGGTAATAGCAACAATAGTAATAACCGTAAGACCATTGGTTTTAACAAAGGTTTCAAGAAGTTCTAATTCTTATTGCTGATCATAAAAAAACGCTCTGAATAGAGCGTTTTTTTATTGGTTTTAAATATGCTGAACAATACCTTGCGGGATCGCATTCAGTAGCTTCTTGGTATATTCATGTTGTGGATGTAAATACAGTTCGTCCGAATTGGCAATTTCAACCAGTTCGCCATGATTCATCACCATTACTTGATCAGAAATATATTTCACGACAGATAAATCATGTGAAATAAAAATATAACTCAGACCAAACTCATCCTGTAAATCCTGCAATAAGTTGAGTACCTGTGCCTGTACTGAAACATCCAGTGCAGAAACTGATTCATCACAGATTAAAATCT